>CAMBZY010000186.1 GCA_945872325.1 Candidatus Kuenenia stuttgartensis
GGCAGGGGGCCTTGCGATTATGGAGGGATGAACGGCGAGCGAATCATCTCGCCCAATAATCCGCCCAAAGGCACCATGCTGACCGACCAAAGCGTGAGCCTGACCATGATCCGCGACGGGGCCAGCCGAACCATCCTGATCGCCGAGGATTCAATCAATCCCGACGGTCAGTGGATCAACGGGCTCAATATCTTTGATCAGGCATTTGCCATAAATCAAGGACCAGCCTTTGAAAACGACATGCGCAGCCGCCACCCCGGCGGTGCCCAATGTCTGATGGCCGACGGATCCGTCAAATTCCTGAAACAATCCGTTGACCTCAAAGTTCTGGCCGCTCTCTGTACCAGAGCTGGCCGTGAAACGATCAGCGACAGCTCGTACTAACCTGATCCTGACTGCACATCCTTATGGCAATCCATCAGGTCAGTCAGTCATGACACGTCTACATATCCACAGACATCACATATCGAGAGAATCTCATATCCATGCCCGTCAATACCATTCGTATAAATAAACAAGCATCCTTTATGAATATCACCGTGCTTATATCAGCATGTCTTTTATTCAGTGGTTCAGCTCATGCGGCTACCATCGATTTTTCAAGCCTTTCACTGGCACCTGCCAGCTATTGGAACGGCTCGAACAATGCTGGCGGATTCACAGCAGGTGGAGCGTTTTTCAACAACTCGTATTACTACGACACGACATATAACTATGAATCGTGGACCGGATTCGCCTATTCCAACATCACCAACACCACCACCACAGACTACACCAACCAGTATTCTGCGATCACGGGTGGAGGCATTCTGGGTGCTGGCTCAAATTATGCGATGGCTTTTGGGGCTGGCCCCAATGACTCGTTTATCGACCTGCCTAACTCCAACAGGCCTGACGCCATGACCATTACCAACACCACCTATACCTATTACTCCATGCTCAATGGCGATCAGTTCGCCAAAAAGTTCACCAGCTCTGACTGGTTCCTGCTCACCATCACTGGCTATGCAGGAGCAGGGGCCACCGGCTCCACCACCGGAGTGGTCAATACCTATCTCGCCAACAATGGGTCCATATTGAACACCTGGAAATCTGTCAGCCTGACCGGCCTTGGCTCCACCACCAAAAGCCTTGGTTTTGAACTGACCAGCACCGACAATGGGACTTATGGGATGAACACGCCGGCCTATTTTGCGCTCGGAGCCGTTCAGATTTCGGCCGTTCCGGAACCCTCCACCACCATCATGGCCGTGGCTTCGGCCGTTCTGGCTCTGGTCATCAAAAAGCGTCGCCAGATTGCTTAACACTCAGCCTTTCCTGAATTAATCATCGAAAAATACACGGGTTCGGCTTGCCACTCCGGCCCGTGCTTTCTAATCTGTTTGTATATCCATATACATTGTGGAATCCAAAATCGAAGGATCGACAAAGAACCGCCCTCATCTTACAGGGCCCACTTTTCAGGACTAATACCGTGCGGAAACCGAGTCATCATTTACTGTCAATGAACAACATCCGTCATGCCCGACTCGCCTCCGCAGCTCTTTTCTGGCTTCTCGCAGGGTCTTCGACGACCGTTTTTGCCCAAAATCCGCCCGCCGGGAATCTGGCCCAGGAGTATGGCTTTTTACCCGTCGAAATTTACAAGTTTGACAATCGCATGTCGAACCTCACTCTGGCCGACCTCGACGGCGACAAAATCGACGATGTGATCATCTCCAACAACGGCCGATCGCGGATCGACGTGCTTTACAGCGACCAGAAAATCGAGCCTGACACCGAAGAAACCGAACGCGGAGTGAACACGCCTGCTTACGACAAGCGGATGAGATCGCGTCGATATTCCGTCAACAAAGAGATCGTTGGTCTGGTAGCAGCCGATTTCAATGGCGATGGACGTCAGGATCTTGCCTATTACGGCACTCCAGCCGCCGTGGTTGTGCTGATTAATGAAGGCGCCGGAAAGTTTGCCGAACCGGTTGTTCGAGAGCTTGGAGATGGTGTCGCCACTGGCTCAGGGCTCGGTTCAGGCGACCTCAATCGCGACGGTCTGGCCGATATTGTTCTGCTTCGTGAAAACGAACTGGTCGTTCTCACTCAGCTCAAAGGCGGCCGGTTTGGAGATCCTGTCCGGCTCGGCCACTCGGCCATCCGACCACGCCTGATGAAAATCGCCGATTTCGATGGCGATGGCGGTGACGACCTGATCGTTCTTGGTTCCTCCGAAGATCAACCCGTTCACTTGAGACTCTCCACACCTGCCTCCAAAACTGCCTCCACGGAAGGTGGCTTGAATCTCGGCCCGGAACGTCGATTGAAAATGGATCAGGTCCGTGCCATCGGTTTTGCCGACCTCGACAACCGACCTGGCCTGGAATGGATGTCCGTCAATAATTCCACCGGTCGCGGGCATGTCCTGAAGCTGACTGCTCCTGCTGCTCAAAATGGCACCGCTCCCACCTCAACCGTCGATCAGAATGACGTCATGGCCCGGTTTGGGGCAATTTTTGATTACCCACTGCCATCTGCTGAAGGCCGATCCCGATCGCTCGATTCCGGGGATCTCGACGGCGACGGTCTGATGGAAGTCGTGGTCACCGACCCTGAAGCGGCCCGCGTCATCGCCTTCCGGCGCTCTTCAAACACCTCCGAGAGTTTCGACATCGGTATCCAGTCTCCCAGCCTGATCGGTGTCCGATCGATCCGCGTCGGCGACATGGACGGCGACCGAAAGGCTGAAGTCTACGTACTTTCCGAGCGTGAGAAGCAAATCGGTCGTGGTGTCTGGCGCGATGGCCAGCTCACCTTCCCAGCCCCATTGGCACTTGCGGGCGGCGATCCAATCGCCTTTGAACTGGCCGATATTGACGGAGACCGGCGCCTGGAGCTGATCTATGCCGCAAAGTCAAAGACTGACGGCAAGGAACGGACCAGCCTTCACGCCCTGAAATGCGACTCCAAAGGCAACTTCTCAGCCAGTGCCTGGCCCGGCGGTGTGGCTCAGATTGTCCTCAAGGAAAATGTCGCCCCGGAGCAGATTCAGGCCCTGGATGTGAACGACGACGGCCTCTCCGACCTCCTCCTCACTGGCAACTATGGCTCGCCCACGCTCCTTGTCAGCCGCAAGGCTCAGCCTCCAGTAGACCTGGCGAATCTTGGCCCACTGGCCTCAGTCAACCGTTCATCGGTGCGAACTGTCATGATGGACGGCAAACGCGTCCTGATGGTCGCCCAGAACAACTTCGCCCGCGTGGTCGGACTCGACTCCGAAAATCGCTGGCAGATTCGCGACCAGTTCAATGCCTCAGGCGCATCGGCCTCGATTCAGGGCGTCTCGGCGCTGAACCTTGACGGCAACAGCAAGACCGATCTGGTGCTTTATGATCAGGATAAAAAGGCCATCGAAGTCATTCTGCGAAGCGATTCGGGCGTGAAGTCGGCCGGTTCGATATCGCTCGGAAATCTCGAATTCCACGGCTTCCGAACCGCCGATTTCGGTGGCGATGCACGCCCTGACCTCTTGATTGAAGGTGCTGGCCGGTTCAGCGTTCTGGTCCTTGGTGCAAAGCCTTACCATCTCAAGATGTTGGCCACCTATGAAACCACCGAACGCCGTAGCAGGCTGGGCGATGTGGTGGCCGCTGATCTGGGCGGGCCAGCCGGAACCGACATTGCCTGGATCGACATCGGCGATCACTCCATCCACATCACTGCTGCACTCCAAAAGACCGACGGCACGCTTGATCTGCGTAAGGCCTTGAGCTTCAAGGTTTTCGAAGAGAAATCATTCCGCGATGTCCGCAGCATGGGCGAGCCTCGCGACGTGGCCACAGGCGATGTCAACGGAGACCGCCTGGCCGACCTCGTCATGATCGCTCACGACCGGATCCTGATCTATCGTCAGGACAACGGCACCAGCCCACCTTCAGCTGTCAAGCCGGTCCGTTCGGCAAACGCTGCTGCGGCGACGATTGTGAAGCCGATACCTAAGCCTTCAGGCGGCTGATCCACCAAAAAAAGGCACGATCTGGAAGCGTCTGTTATTGTTGATTACGAGTCATAGAAAAAAGTCCTGACAGGTGAATCTGCCGTGCACGTCCTCTTCATCCATCAAAACTTTCCCGCCCAGTTCGGCCACATCGCCGCCCAGCTTGTCAAACGAGACGGCTGGCGGGCGACCTTCGTTTCGCAATCTGCCCCAAATCTGGGCCAGACTCAAACTGCCGGGATTGAGCGTGTCACCTACACCATCAAAGGTGGGGCCACCGAAGCGAACCATTACTGCTCACGTACTTTTGAGAACGCAATCTGGCACACCCACGGTGTTTACGAAGCTCTGGCAGCCCGGCCCGACATCAAGCCCGACCTGATCGTGGGCCACTCCGGATTCGGCTCCACCCTCTTTCTACGTGAGCTTTACGGCGATGTGCCGATTATCAACTATTTCGAATATTTTTACGCCCCTCGAAACTCCGACATGGACTTTCGCAAAGACTTTCCCAACCTACCTTTAGACTCGATCAGAGCCAAGGCCCGCAACGCCACCCTGTTGCTCGACCTGGACAACTGTACCGCCGGCTATTCGCCCACAAAGTGGCAAAGGGACCGCCTCCCAGACCGATATCACGATAAAGTGGATGTGATTTTTGACGGAGTGGACACCCAGATCTGGAAGCCCATGCCGGATGCCCCCAGGATTCTCCAGAATCGCCAAATCCCTGCCACCACAAAGATTGTGAGCTACGCCACCCGTGGGATGGAATCCATGCGCGGGTTCGACATCTTTATGAAAGCTGCCAATCGCGTCGCCAAACGCCGCAAGGATGTCCTGTTTGTCATCGCAGGTCAGGACAGGGTCTGCTATGGTGGCGACACTCGACACACCAACGGTAAAACGTTTAAGGAATGGGTCCTGGCTCAGGAAGAGTTTGACCTGAACCGATTCTGGTTCACCGGCCTGCTTCCGCCCATGGAACTGGCCCGACTTTTCACTCTGACCGATGTGCATGTCTATCTCACAGTTCCGTTTGTCCTGAGCTGGTCTCTGGTCAACGCCATGGCATGTGAGGCAACCATTCTGGCATCCGACACAGGCCCTGTGCGTGAGATGATCACTGATGGCGAGACAGGCCTGATGTGCGACTTCTTTGATGTGGACGCCATGGCGGCTAAAATCGAGTCAGTGCTTGAGAAACCGTCTGATTACAGCCATCTCGGGCCCAATGCAGGCCGGAAAGTGCAAGAAAACTTCAGCCTTGATGTGTGCTTGCCGAAGCTCCGCGATTACTATGCAGAGGTGGCCAGTCGGGCGAGCCTGTGAGATTTCTCAAAAATTGCGGCTTGGATCACCCGTTTCCGATCGAACGAAACGGATCTCTTGGAATAATGGAAGTGGTGACAGGTGCTTGAGTTACTGAGCCAGCCAGAAACGTATATCAGTCTTGCCAGCCTGACACTGTTGGAAGTGGTTCTGGGGATCGACAACATCCTCCTGATCTCGATCCTCTCCAGCCGCCTGCCGATGGACCAACGTGAAAAAGCCAGAAAGCTCGGCTTATTAGGGGCTTTGGTTACACGTCTTGGACTGCTCTCGATGGTCTCATATCTGGCAAAGCTGACAACCCCGCTGGTGGAGATTGGAAGTTGGGACGTGACGGGCAAGTCTTTGCTCCTCTTGGTGGGCGGCTTGTTCCTGATCTGGAAAGCGACCAAAGAGATTCATGAAAAGATTGACCTGAAGCACGAGCACGGGCATCAGCCGAGCCTGGGCCGGAAGGTCACACTGACAAAGGTGGTCTGGCAGATCATGATTTTGGATATCATTTTCTCGCTCGACTCCGTAGTCACAGCGGTGGGCATGGCCAAGGCGATTTCAGTGATGGTGACTGCAAATATTCTGGCACTGGGTGTGATGCTGCTGGCATCGAAGCCGATCGCCGATTTTGTCGAAAATTACCCGTCGATAAAAATCCTCGCATTGGCATTTCTGATGACGGTAGGGATTGTGCTGGTAAGCGAGTCGTTTGAGATCGAGATTCCCAAAGGATATGTCTATTTCGGGATGGGCTTCAGCCTGTTCGTAGAGATGCTGAACATCCGGATCGATCAAGTGGAACGAAAGCGTGAAGGGCTTTCGAGGACCGAACAGGTCGACCAATCCTCAGCCGTGTGATTGGATTGAAGTTGCATTTGGGCTCCATCCAGAGGAAACGGCAATCAATAGCCATATCCGATGGAGATCAATGCAAATCAAATACGACACGTTTTATGGCTCCGGAGGAGACTCCTAAATTTCTGGGACGCTCGGCACTTGCCGATTCAGCGTGTCAGCCTCGGTGAAACTCACCCCACTACAATTTGTAAAGCATTACTGTTAAACGTTTTAAATCGAAATTACAAAACGGAATCTTCTCGATTGGATTGGATTTACCTAGCCGGGCTTGGCGATAGCCCCGGTTCGATTGGATTTATCTAGCCGGGCTTGGCGCTAGACCCGGTTCGATTGGATTGGATTTATATAGCCGGGCTTGGCGCTAGACCCGGTTCGATTGAATATGCGGAACCGGGGCTAGCGCCAAG
>CAMBZY010000187.1 GCA_945872325.1 Candidatus Kuenenia stuttgartensis
GAAGCGAAGGTAAATACGAAGTCCTCAACTCTTTAAGAGAACTCTCCTCATGACTTTCACCAAGCTCGCCACTATTGTTCTTGTCGCCTTAAGTCCATTGGCAATTTCTGGTTGTGGTGGGAAAAGCTCGTCCACGCCTCCTCCGGAAACACCTAAAATCGCTCCTGATGCGCCATTTGGTGGCCTTTCAAACCCATATAATCCTGAGCCCACCAAGAAAAAAGCCAAGTAATCAGGCTTCGCATAAACTGTCAGATTCACCCATTCATAGCCTTGTAAGAACTTAAGGATGACGGCTGTATGAACGTGCCTTTAGTTCTTATCTGGCTTGGAATTGCACAAATACAAATCCCGGAGGTCCGTGTTCCTGAGATTCGGGTGGCCATCCCACCTCCGTCAGGACAGATCGATATCTCGATTGACCTCTCCACAACCTCGCCTGGTCAAGATCTTGAAACGCTTCTGGTACAGGAGCGTAAATTCCTGGAGAAATTGGCCAGTAACGATGCCGATCAAGCGCAAAGAATGGCTGCTGAAGCCATTCTGAAACAATTGGGCACAAAAGACCAGGATATTTCGCTCCATGGTTTTCGGTTCGAGATTCTTCCAGACTATGTTCCCCAATCGGGCTGGGGGATGACTGGCGAATGGTTGAAGTCGAGACAGCTTCAAGCCTTCCGTGATTCTACCGTGGACCAGCTCTGGAAAGTGGCTCGCAAAGCGGCGCAGCAGGATCGTTTTCGAATCACGGATCAAGCCCTTCGGGCCATCATCAGGCGTGACACGAACCAGCAGGAAGCCTGGCGACTGTTGGGCTATCTGACAGTAACTGATGGCTGGGCAACGCCTTATGCTGAGGCTCAAAAAGAGCGTAAGCGGATTTTACATCCAAAATTCGGCTGGATGGATCAGGAATGGATTGAGCCTTTAGCCCGTGGTCAACTTCCGATCGGGGCCGACTCTATCACAAAAAAAATTGCCTGGGGGCCAGCCGATCAAGCCAACGCCGCTCACTCCGATTGGGAGAATGCCTGGGAGATAGTCACAGAGCATTTTCGAATCCGTTCCAACGTGGGTTTTGATCAGGCTGTCGCGTTTGGCCGAAAGCTTGAGGCGTTTTATCAGTTCTTTTTCAGTCAGATGGCCGATCTTATTGGCCCAGAATTGCCACTGGCTCGCCGCTGGCGTATGAAAACGATGAAGCCTATGGTCTCACCGATCGTGCATCATGTTTCATATTTCGCTGATAAAGATCAGTATGTCAAAGAGCTTACGCCACTTGAAGGCGACTCGATTGCCGAAAGTATTGGGTATTATCGACGCCCTCCACAGAATGCGAATGGTCGGCAGAGAGGTGGACGTGGGATGTCGTACTTTTTCCAGGATTCAGGTGGTCAATTGCCAGTGGAAGCAACTCTCTATCATGAGGCGTCGCATCAACTTCTGTTCGAGACAGCCGGTCGTGACCGGCTTGAGTCGAACCGCGGTCACTACTGGCTTTTTGAAGGACTTGGGACCTGTTTTGAAACAGTGCAGGTGGCGGAAGATGGGGCCATCCAGTTTGCATCCCCCGTAGGAGCACGCATGGACGTGGCTCGAAAGCGGATCTTGAATGATCACGTCTACACCCCATACGAAGTGTTTGAAGCCTATGGTCAGGCAGGGTTTAATATCCAGAGCAAGATTCACGACCACTATGCACAGGCCATGGCGATGACGCTGTATTTTCTTGTGGGATCAGATGCCAGAACCCGTGATATTTTCCTGGATTATGCCCGCGATGCTTATAAAGGAAGATTGAGGGGGGCCCGGGGACTGGCCTCACGGCTTGGAGTTGAACCCAAAGTGATCGACGAGTCGTTCATCAAATACCTGAAAAAAGGCGTCTCTGAAAAACAGCCGTAAATTTTTGGCTGGATTTGATGGGGGCGAAAAAAAACGCACGCAAAAATGCGTGCGATTTTGGAATTCAAAAGTTGAATCACAGGGGGCGAAAATTATTCGCCGACGTATGGAATCAAGGCCATCACGCGGGCCCGCTTGATAGCGAGGCTTGATGCACGCTGGAAGGCGGCACAGTTGCCACTTCGCTTGCGTGAGAAAATCTTATTTTGGTTTGTGCAGAGCTTCTTGAGCAAGCCGACGTCTTTGAAGTCGACGAAGGTAGGACGAGGGCACCCGTCATGGGTACAGAAGCGGCAACGGTTCTTGCGATTGCGACCAAGTCGTTTACGAGGCATACGGGTCCAAGTCCTGAATGGGTCCGAGAACGAGAGTGTTCTTCTTTTATTCGATCGCTCGATCGGGAAAGCACTAATATGGGGTAATTATCGGCTCATGTCAAGCAAAATTTCTGGTTGATTGGAGGAAACCCGTTTTTTTCGATTGAATTCTGTTTGGATTCATGGTATTGTATCCGATCTAATGTTGTGAGATACTACACGAAGTATCACATTTCGTGTGATCCCAATTGTGAATCGATAATCGACGGGCCGAATTTCGCGGATATGATCAGGCAACACAGCCTGCCTTGTCCGCAAACTGAGGCAATCGACAATATTGTTCGTGAGAGAGGAGCCAGTCTGTGGTCAAGTTGCGGGTCCGAGCCGGTGAGTCCATTCAAGAAGCCGTACGTCGTTTCCGGAAGCTCTGCGAACGCAGTGGTCTTCGTAAAGAAATGCGTCGCAAGACATACTATGAAAAGCCCAGCGAACGCCGCCGTCGCGAAGAGCTGAAGCGTCTGCGTAAGGCTCGCCAGTCCACCCGCGTCTGATTGCCATGCAGATCGGCCTGTGTCCTGACACTTGCTTATGTATTTGATGGTCCTCAAACCGAGCCGATCAGGTTCGGTTTTTTTATTGGTGGATAGCTCTACTTCCAGCTTCTTCTTAGACGCTTATTCAAACTCTCAACTTGCTCACTCCTTTGATTACGACTAAGATCGAAGAACAAGGATCTCATGACAGGAACGGAGCTAGATGCACATGTTCGGTTCAATTCGCGACAGAATATCGTTCTCCAACGTCTTCTCGGTCATCTGTTCAACTCTGATCGTGACGGGCCTCTCGGCATCGTTACTCGCTGACCAACCTGCGAAAAAAGACTCGAACGCCCGGCTTCAGCCCAAGTCCGCAGCCTGGTCCACAAAGGTCGAGCCATCCACGGCTAAACCTGGCGAAAAAGTCAAGTTCACAGCCAGTGTCAAGCTCCAGCCAGGCTGGCATCTCTATAAGTACACCAAACAGCAACCGGAGACGGGCCCCCGTCAAACTGAGTTTGATCTCTTTACCACATCAGGACTTAAAACATCCGGCGACTGGAAGCCTTCCAAAGAGCTGATCAAGAAGAAAGAGCCGGCCTTCCCTGAGCTCCCATACGTTGAGTTCTACGAGGATCAAGTCTCGTTCAGTATCGACCTGGAAGTTCCAGCCGATGCCACATCAGGCGATAAGTCGATACAAGTCCAGGTTTTCTATCAGCTTTGCAACGCTCAGAACTGCTCCATTCCAGGCCGATGGACATTGCCGGCAGCGGTGTTGGTGGTTCAAGGTGGGCAAGTCGCAGTTGCACCAGTGGTTGCTCCACCGGTCGCAAAAGTGGAAACACCGTCACAGCCTGCTATTGTGGCGGTTAAGCCTCCAGAGGCTTCCGAAAAAAAAAAGGCTGAATCCACCGGCCTGAATCCTACTGTTCCCGAAAAACCTGTGGGGCAGGCCAGTGATGTTCAAAAAAGTCTTGACCAAGGCTTGATTCCGTTCCTGATTGTCTGTGCCGGTGGTGGATTGGTATCTCTGATCATGCCTTGTGTCTGGCCTATGGTTCCCATCACGGTCAATTTCTTTATTAAACAAGGGCAGGGAGGGAAGGGGACCACCAAGCTGGCCGTTGCGTATTGCTTTTCAATCATCGCGATTTTCACACTTGTGGGTGTCCTTTTCTCGGCATTCTTTGGGGCTGCCTCGCTCCAGAAACTGGCAAACCATCCTTACCTTAACATCTTTGTGGCAGTGCTTTTTCTAGCCTTTGGGCTGAGCCTTTTGGGGCTATTTGAGATCCGTCTCCCAAGTTTTCTGCTGAATGCCTCGGCCAAGGGCGAAAGCCAGGGGGGCATGGTGGGCGTAATGTTCATGGCCACCACCCTGACGATCACCAGTTTTACGTGTACTTTTCCCGTGGTAGGCGGGCTGCTCGTGATGGCTGCTGGTGGGAGTTATCTTTATCCTGTGCTTGGGCTTGCGACATTCGCAACAGTGGTGGCCATCCCGTTCTTTCTGCTTGCATTGGCTCCGAATCTGATGGCGAAGATGCCAAAGGGCGGTGACTGGATGAACACGGTGAAAACCGTGGGCGGACTGATCGAAATCGGAGCGGCCTTCAAGTTCCTCAATACAGCCGAAATTGCCTATAAAGTGCCTGAAGAGGCATGGATTGACGCTCAGGCTGTGCTTTCCATATGGGTGGTACTGGCAACAGTTTGCGGGATCTATCTGCTCGGTCTGTTCCGGACAGATCACGATTACGAAGAGCCAAAAGTGGGCCCCGGGCGGATTCTGTTCGGTTGTCTTTTCCTTTTTCTGGCCGTATTTCTGGCACCTGCCCTATTTGGACGTCCTCCACAAAGTCAGATCTACACGAGACTTGTTGTAGGAATTCTACCGCCTGATGCAGGTGAGCTGAATGCCATAACGGTGGGATCGTCCAGCGGTGGCGAGTCAGGTCATGGGACAAAAGCGACTTCATCGGATCCACAGGTTGCCATCACTCAACAGACTTCGTTTCACGGAGTGGTGTGGGGCATGAGCCTGGAAAAGGCCAAAGAACAAGCCAGGTTGGAAGGCAAGCCGATTCTGATCGACTTTACAGGCGTGAATTGCGCTAATTGCAGGCTGATGGAGCAGCGTGTTTTGCCTCGTCAGGAAGTGGTGGATAAACTCAAAAACTTTGTGACAGTCCAGATTTACACCGATTTCGTGCCGATCTCATCGATCTCGGCCGCTCAGAGAAGTGAACTTGGTCAGGCCAATCAGGAACTTCTGATCGACATTGCCCAAGAGACGACGAATCCGATTTATGTGGTGATGTCGGCTGATGGAACGATTTTGGAGCGTATTGGAGGCTACAATGAGGCCAGTGTTTTTGTCGAGTTTCTGACCAGAGCGATCAGCAAGTTTAGCTCTTTGAAGGTGGTTGGTCGGTGATTCTGATTTGAGACATGGGTGTCGGAATCGGACAAATCTTGAAATTTGTTCGATAATCTGGTAGTAATATAGGTGAATCGTTCGGATGGACGATCCATCCCGCCGGGCTGGGGTGCTGGTTGAATTTTGAAAACAGATCAAGTCGCTTTGGCCCAAACCATCCAGACAGTGACAATTCTCCACTCAGAACCAACTCTATCGGAGTTCCCTCCGCGATGATCAAGAACAAGTTTCGCGTCATTACAAGCTCATTTGCTGCATTGGCAGTTGCTGCCGGCACTTTGGTGATCGCTGACGAGCATGGCCCACTTCATGAAGCCATGGAGAAGGTCAATAAAGTCAACAACGCCATCAATAAAGCTGTACGCACACCAGTAGCTTACAAAAAAGACGCCAAGGCAGTGACCGAGAATTCGAAAGAGCTCGTCAAGCTGGCCAAAGTGACCGTGGACGGCGTTGCCGAAGCCAAGAAGGTCAAAGGCGTTAAGGGCGATCCTGAAGCTCAGTGGAAGACACTGGCTGCCGACTTCCTGAAGACCTCAGAAGAGCTGGCCAAAGTGGCTGAAAAAGAAGATCATGCTGCCACGAAGAACGCTCACCAGGCTGTGAAGAAGAGCTGTTCAGGCTGTCACGAAGTCTTCCGGGTTGAAGACGAAAAGTGATAGTCGCTTGATCACAAGTTAGAAAATCGAAACGACGGATCACTCACGATCCGTCGTTTTTTGCATTACTCGTAGTCACTAAATGTGAAACCAAAATGCTTTTCTGGAACGACCATTCCACGTCTGACATCGCCTGGAACATTGCTGCCGACGAGGCTTTGCTCATCGCCTGCGAGCAGGATTTGCTTGGCCATGAATCCGCTTTGAGGATCTGGCGACAGCGATCCTGGGCTGTGGTCATGGGCGCTTCAGGACGTTACTTGGACGAGGTTTATGTGGAGCGTTGCCACCAGCGGGGTGTGCCAGTTGCGCGGCGGTCCAGCGGTGGAGGAACCGTGCTGCTCGGGCCCGGCACTTTGTGCGTGAGCTGGGTGCGGCCTTTAGCAGATTTCAAGATGGCTGACCGTGGTGTGCGTGAACTTCAAGTCTCTATGCTTCAAGAGCTTGCGGACCAGTTTAAAGCGGTTTCGCCAGACTTGGAAGTGGTGGCATCGGGCGATTGGTCGATCCACGGTCGCAAGTGTGTCGGCAGCGCCCAGCGACGCTTGAAAACGCACGCCATGGTCCATTTCAGCCTCCTCAATCAGACGGATTTGTCCGCGATATCTTACTTCCTGCCGCAACCACCGAGAATGCCGGATTATCGGGAGTCACGGACTCACAGCCAGTTTTTGACCAACTTTGAGGTCGATCCTGTCGAGTTCTCGGCTAGGCT
>CAMBZY010000188.1 GCA_945872325.1 Candidatus Kuenenia stuttgartensis
ATCCGCCCGATCGATACGATAGAATGTGGATGTCAAGTGCCTCAGGACTCTGCTCAAATCTGGCGACCTCCCAAAATCCCAGAGAGCTCATTTGAATCAGACCGCGTCCCCCCTTTGCGGTGTCAAACTCTACTCAAGTCTCAAATCTCATTCACTTTACAGTCGATAGACGAGGTATCCCTACATGCCCAAGTTCATCGTGAATCAAAAGTCAGAAAAGGCTTTCAAGGCATGCCTGCTGGGAATTCCCACCCTCTCTGTTCTATGCATGTCGTTACTTATTCTGGATTTCCGTGCTTTTGCAGTCGACCAGCCAAACCAGTCGCCTTTGCCGGAGACGGTGGAATTTAACCGTGACATCAGGCCAATCCTTTCCAATAACTGCTTCTACTGTCATGGGCCTGATAAAAGTCACCGTGAAGCTGAACTCCGTCTCGATACCGAAAAAGGGTTGGTTGGTGACAAGACCCACAAAGGCGTCGTCACCGCTGGAAATCCTGATAAAAGCAAGCTGATTCAAAGACTCTTAACCGCTGACCCTGAAAAGCACATGCCGCCCCCGGAATCGGCAAAAGAACTGTCGGCCCGTGAAATCGAAATGATCAAGCTCTGGGTCGCACAAGGGGCTCGTTATGAAGGCCACTGGGCGTTCCAACCTGTGCGCAAGCCTGCTCTGGCACGAAATTCAGCCTCTGCAAACGACTCAAAAGTCATCGACGAAATTGTCAGGCAAAAGCGTGTCGAAAACAAATTGACTGGCTCAGCTGAGGCCGATCGAGTCACCCTCCTGAGGCGTCTCTATTTCGACACCGTCGGGCTTCCTCCTACATCCTCCGAAGTCAAATCATTCCTGTCCGACAAATCCTCCAACGCTTATGAAAAGCAAGTCGATCAGCTACTGGCCTCACCCAATTATGGCGAACGCATGGCCATGTGGTGGCTCGACCTCGTCCGATATGCCGATACTGTAGGCTATCATGGCGATCAGAATATGAGCGTTTCTCCATTCCGCCAATATGTGATCGAATCTTTTAATCGCAACAAGCCATTCGATCAGTTCACCCAGGAGCAGATTGGGGGCGATCTTATGGCAAGCCCCAATATCGACCAGAAAATTGCTTCAGGATACAACCGGCTCGGAATGATGAGCGCTGAAGGTGGTGTTCAGGACAAGGAATACCTCGCAAAATACATCTCCGAACGTGTCAGAAACGTCTCCGGCACCTGGCTTGGCGTGACCATTGGTTGTGCAGAATGCCACGACCATAAATTTGACCCTTTCACCACGCGTGAATTTTATCAGATGGAAGCATTCTTCGCCGACATCAAAGAACGAGGCCTCTATTCCGGAGCGAATTCTGACGGCAACTGGGGCCCTTTCGTCAAAGTTCCCAACAAAGCCCAGCAATCGGCATTAACCGATCTCAATCAAAAGATTTCACTGGTCGATGCCGCATACAAAAAAGTGACCCCGGAAATTGCGAAATCACAGGCTCAGTGGGAAAAAAATCAGCCTTTATGGACCGTCCTCAAGCCTGAACTGATTAAATCTCAGGCCGGTTCCAATCTGACATTGAAAGACGACGGTTCCATTCTCGCAAGTGGTACAAATCCAGCCACAGATACCTACACTCTTGAAATTGGCAAACCCGTCGCCTCTGTCACCACGATCAGGCTTGAAGTTCTCCCCGACGACAGCCTGCCTAAAAAAGGCCCTGGACGTGCCGGGAATGGTAACTTCGTGCTTTCAGAATTTGTTCTGAAATGCGTGCTCAAAAATGGTGAAACCAAAACCATCCCGATTCAATCTGCCAAGGCATCCTACGAACAGACCGGTGCAGCCGACAAAAACCCATACGGTAAATGGGCGATCGCTGCTGCAATCGACAACGATGTGAAAGGTAAAACCTGGGGCTGGGGCATTATGGAACAGGCTGGCAAACCCAATTCAGCCGATTTCATCATCGCTCCCGATACCATTCCCAAAGAGACCGTCAAATGGGTCGTGGAATTGCATCAAAACCTCGATAACCCGACACATACCATTGGAAAGTTTCGGCTATCAGCCACAGATTCCAAAAATTCGCCCGCTGGGTCCCCTGCCCTTCAGCCATCGATTGCATTGATTTTAGCCACATCCCCAGATAAGCGGACTGAGGCTCAAAAATCCGAACTGACTGGATATTACCGCACAATTGCTCCTGAACTCGCAACCGTAAGGCAAGAACTTGCGACGCTTGAAGCCTCTAAAAAGAAGCTCGAAAGTGAAATCACCAGTTCCCTCGTGACTGAGTCTGTCACACCTCGCATGGTCAAAGTTCTGCCTCGAGGCAACTGGATGGACGATTCCGGAGACGTCGTTCAGCCCGGTTATCCAGCCGTCCTTAATGCAAGTTCCAAATCGATAAATCAGGCCCCCGCTGCAACTCGCTTAAATCGCCTGGATCTGGCGAAGTGGATCACCTCGAACGACAATCCGCTCACAGCACGGGTTTTTACGAACAGAATCTGGAAGCTTTATTTCGGTGAAGCATTATCCCGAAAGGTCGACGATCTTGGGGCTCAGGGCAAGGCTCCGACTCACCCTGAACTGCTTGATTTTCTGGCCATTAGATTTGTCGAGTCGGGTTGGGATGTGAAACTCTTGCTCAAATCAATTCTGATGTCCGACACCTACAAACAATCGTCAACCGTTTCACCTGACTCCAAAGAACGCGACCCCTACAATTTCTGGATCTCCCATCAAGGCCGGTTCCGGCTTGACGCCGAACTGGTTCGTGATAACGCACTGGCTGTGAGCGGGCTATTGGTGAATAAAATTGGTGGGACAAGCGTAAAGCCATATCAACCACCAGGTTATTGGTCGTATTTGAATTTCCCGACCCGCGAATGGCAGAACGGCAAGAACGAAGAGCTGTACCGGCGCGGACTTTACACGCACTGGCAACGACAATACCTGCATCCAAGCCTGCTGGCTTTCGATGCCCCCAGTCGCGAGGAATGCACCTCTGACAGAGCACGCTCGAATACGCCTCTTCAATCTCTGGTTCTTCTGAATGACCCGAGTTATGTCGAGGCAGCACGAGCATTTGCGGAACTTGTTCTGGAGAATGGCGGTAAAACCACGGCCACTCGTCTGCAGATGATTTACGAACGAGCCCTTTCCAGGCCTGTCAAGGCTGAGGAATCTGCTGTACTTGAAGCCTTACTCGCTCGATCGTTTGCAGAATACAAGTCGAACCCGAAGGCGGTCAGCGACCTGCTTTCCGTTGGTGTCCGCCCAGTCCCTAAAAACCTCGATCCAGCCGAATTGGCAGCATGGACTGCGATTACCCGAACCATCCTCAATCTTCATGAAACCATGACGCGGAATTGAAACTCCGCCTCCACTGATTCCCATGATTCGGATCACGGTTCCATCATTCTGAAAAAGTCCTACTGCACCATTCATATAACAGAGAGACAGAGGTAAAAGACCATGAATATTCCAGATTCAATCGCACGACGAACCTTCCTCAGAAGCACCGGGATCAGCCTGGGTTCGATTGCATTTAATTCCTTACTGGCCGATCATTCGTTTGCAAAAGATATTGCCAGCCCCAAGGAAATGAATTGGCAAGGCGCAATCAATCCCTTGCATTTCAAACCCAAGGCCAAACGGATCATCTGGCTGTACATGGCCGGCGGTATGACCCACCTCGAAACCTTCGACCACAAGCCAACGCTCGCCAAACTCCATGGTCAGGCCATGCCTGAATCTTTTACCAAGGGCCAGCAGATCGCCCAGCTCCAAGGCCAGCAACTCAAGTGTTTTGGCCCCCAGCATACCTTTAAGCAGTGGGGGAAATCGGGGCAGAGTTTCTCAGAAATCTGGCCCAATCTTGGTGCAAATAATGCTGATGATATTTGTATTGTCAGGTCTCTGCATACAGATGCCATCAATCACGACCCTGCCCACACCTTCATGAACACCGGCTCAATGATCGCTGGCCGCCCGGCCATGGGCTCCTGGCTGCTTTATGGCCTTGGAGCGGAATCTCAAAATCTCCCAGGCTTTGTGGTGATGGTTTCCACAGGAAAATACGGTCAGAAACAGCCCATCGCCGCACGACAATGGCATTCCGGATTCCTCCCTGGACAGTATCAGGGCGTAGAATTCCGAAGTACTGGCGACCCTGTACTTTATGTTAGCAATCCGAAGGGTGTCTCCAACGGACTTCAGCGTGACGTGGTTGAATCCGTCAAATCGCTGAATAATATCGCCGACAAATCATTCCATGACCCTGAAATTGCAACCAGAATCAGCCAGTATGAACTGGCATTCCGGATGCAGACAAGTGTCCCTGAACTGATGGATTCCAAGTCAGAACCTGATCATATCAAGAAGCTCTACGGAGCCGAGCCTGGCGATGGTTCATTTGCTTCAAACTGCCTCCTGGCAAGACGTTTGGCTGAACGCGGAACCCGCTTCATCCAGCTTTATCACCGCGACTGGGATCACCACGGAGCCGTGAAAGAGCACTCAGCCGGTACCGCAAAAGAAGTCGATCAAGGTGTCTCAGCATTATTGACAGACCTTAAACAACGCGACATGCTGAAAGATACCATTGTTGTATTTGGTTCCGAATTCGGACGCACCCCCATGGCTCAGGGCAATGGCCGGGACCACCACATGGCCGGCTTTACCATGTGGTTCGCCGGTGGTGGGTTCAAGCCAGGCTTCAGCTATGGTGCCACCGACGAACTCGGCTATAAAGCCGTCGAAAATCGTGTCTCTGTGCATGATATCCACGCCACTTTATTGCATTTGCTGGGCATTGACCACAACCGATTCTCATACAAATTCCAAGGCCTTGATTCAAAGCTGACCGGCGTTGAACCAGCAAGCGTTGTCAAGGAGCTACTGGCTTAATCCTCGCTCGATCGATTGCAATTGCCTGAAAACTCATCTCTTCAAGCTGACGGAATCATTGTATGTCGCCATTTCTGAAATCAGTTCTGTTCCTCGTATTTGCAATCTCAGCGATGGCGGCTGACCCACAAAATCCGTCTGGATTTCCTCAGCCCACAAATTCCGAAAAAGCTCCCCTGCGCTCTCTGATCCCAAAGGATGCGATTCGCGAATTGAAATTACCTGATGGTTTTCAAGCGACCGTATTTGCATCCGAACCAGATGTTCAGCAGCCAATTGCATTTCAAATTGACTCCAAAGGCCGCCTATGGGTCGCCGAGGGCTACACCTACGCAGAGCAGGCCCTCAATTACGACCTGAAATTAAAAGACAGAATTGTCATTTTCGAAGACGCCGATCACAACGGAGTCTTCGACAAGCGAACCGTCTTCTGGGAAGGTGCACAACGGCTCACTGGCCTTGAAATCGGATTTGATGGTGTCTATGCACTCACACTACCGGAAATGATCTTTTTGCCCGACCGAAATCACGACGATATTCCCGATCAAAAAGCCGAAGTTCTCCTCGACGGGTTCGATCACGCCAGAGCACGTCACACCATGGCCAACGGGCTTGCCTGGGGCCCCGACGGCTGGCTCTATGGCCGTCAAGGCATTTTGGGCACTTCGCTCATCGGCAAGCCGGGAACACCTGATGCCCAAAGAACTTCCATCAATGTCGGTATCTGGCGATTCCATCCAAAAACCCATCACTTTGAAGTCGTAACCAACGGCACAACAAACCCCTGGGGCATGGACTGGGACGCTTACGGAGAAGCCTTTCATATCAACACCGTGATCGGCCACCTCTGGCACAGCATTCCCGGAGCACACTTCCGGCGCATGTTTGGAGAAGACCCCACCCCGAATATTTATCAACCCATCGAGCAGCACGCGGACCATGTTCATTGGGACACAAAAGAACTCTGGAGCGATATCCGCTCACTGGGAGTCACTCCAACCACTTCTCAGGCCGGCGGTGGCCACGCTCATACGGGTTTAATGATTTATCTCGGTGATAATTGGCCAAAAGAATATCGCGGCGACCTATTCACGATCAATTTTCATGGACGACGACTCAATCGCGATAAACTTGTACCACAAGGCTCAGGTATCACTGGCAAGCATGGCCCTGATTTTGCGCAGTTTGGTGATCCCTGGTTTCGTGGAATTGATTTAAAATATGGACCTGACGGAGGCGTATTCGTTGCGGACTGGTCCGATACGGGAGAATGCCACGACCACGACGGTGTCCACCGAGTTTCCGGGCGAATTTATAAAATAACATATGGCAAGCCAGATCAGCCATCTGTGAAGGATGTCAAAGCAATTGACCAAGCCTCATTAATCAAACTCCTGGAACATCCGAACGAGTGGTATGCCCGTCAGGCTCGCCTTGAAATCCAAAGACGTTGTGACACTCCGGACTGGAATTCAAATCAGGCACTAATAGAACTGAAAAAACTGATTGAAACAAGTACCGATCCAGTCCATCAGGTTCGTGGACTGTTTGCCCTCCATTCAGCCGGACTTGATCAGGAAAAGAACCTGATTACGTATCTAAAACACCCAAATCATCACGTGAAAATCTGGGCCATTCGGTTCCTGAC
>CAMBZY010000189.1 GCA_945872325.1 Candidatus Kuenenia stuttgartensis
GGGTATCACACACAGGCATTGTCGTCGAAATTGCCAGGCGCTTTGCGCATGCCTCCATTAGACACAGTCCCGGGCCAGTTCAGCAGCCTGAAGCTTGCCGGAGGCGAATTTGGGGGATATCTCACAAGCGATTCCAACGCCTTTCAAGGCGAGTCGGTTGTATTTCTCAAAGAAACTCAGCCCCAGTGGCGCATGTTCGCTGACAAGCCCATGAAAAATGGTGTCACGCGTGTGACTGTCGAATTCTCGACTGCTTCGCTCAACCCCAACTTTCCGCCCAGAACGGGCCTTGCCGGAGGCCTTCCGAACAACGATCTGGGCTATGACAAACGCAGTTGGCTGGGCATCACCGGAATTGTGA
Organism: Candidatus Kuenenia stuttgartensis; assembly: GCA_945872325.1. Taxonomy (GTDB): domain Bacteria; phylum Planctomycetota; class Planctomycetia; order Isosphaerales; family Isosphaeraceae; genus QWQI01. The sequence goes on from CAMBZY010000189.1 coordinate 362, forward strand.
CGCACGATACGGCCGGTGCTCCTCAGGAAACGCTCGACAGTTTCTCCACGCTTTATGATCCCATCGCCCCGGCTCCGAAAACGGCTGATGAACTGAATCTGAGGCTTTCCAAATGGCTTTCAGGCGCGGTCAGCCGCTGGTGCGACAACACGCTTAAACCAGGCGATTTGCAGATTCTCGATTGGCTGATTATCAATAAACTCCTGCCAAATCAGTCTGATTCGGGAGACACGCTTGCCAAGCTGGTGGCAGATTATCGGCGCATCGAGCAAGCGATTGCATTTCCTCGAACCTCAAATGGGATGGACGAACGTCAGACGGTTCGGGCGGGATTGCATTTCAATAGTCGTGGGAATGTCGATTCCCTCGGCGAACTGGTTCAGCCCGACTTTCTCCAAATTTTCGCTGGCCGTAACGATGTCGCCAAAAGCCCGGGCAGTGGCCGATTGGAGCTGGCCCAATCGCTGATCCAGCCAGGGCACCCCCTCACTTCGCGGGTGTATGTCAATCGCATCTGGGGCTGGATATTTGGTTCAGGGCTGGTCAATACGCCTGACAATTTTGGGAGGCTGGGCGATAAGCCATCGAATCCGTTATTGCTGGACTGGCTGGCCCGCGATTTTGTCGATCACGAATGGTCCACCAAGCGGCTTGTGCGAGAACTGGTGATGACTCAAACCTTTCGCCAATCGGGGCAGGCAGCGTCAAACTCGCTTGAGCTGGACCCATCCAACCGGCTTTTTCATCACTTCCCGACGCGCCGGATGGAAGCGGAGTCGATTCGCGATTCCATGCTGGCGGTTTCCGGCCGGCTTGATCCTGCGCTTTATGGTCGCCCGATCAACCCTCCAAGAGCGGTGGAGGACGGCTCCAAGCGGCTTTTCTCAGGCCCGGTGGACGGCAACGGCCGAAGATCATTGTACATGACCATGTCGATCATGGCCCCGCCCGCGTTTCTAAGCACATTCGACCTGCCCGACCTCAAGCTGCCCAACGGCCGCCGCAATGTGACAAGCGTACCGACTCAGGCTCTGGTCATGCTGAACGATCCTCTGACAAATCAGCTGGCTCAGCACTGGGCCAAACGCCTGATGAGCGACCTCCAGACCACGCCCGAAGGTCGTATTCGCAGCATGTTCATCGAAGCTCTGGGCCGCGAGCCTGAGGCCGATGAGGTTCGTCGGTGGGCCGATGCCGTGCGATCGTTTTCCACCACGACCGATATCATGAGCGATTCGTCGGCCTGGACGCAGATGGCTCACTCCATGTTCAATACTCAGGAATTCATCCACTTTCGTTAAGAAAAAAGGCGGAATGATTCATGAACGCTTTTAAAAAGGTGCTGATCGAATGCTGAATCGCACGAATTCCGGATGCCCGGGCCGAATAACAAATGCAATCACCCGCCGGGGCTTTCTCCAAAGCTCATCGGCCGGATTCGGCTGGCTTGCCCTTCAGGGCCTTTTTTCAAATCAGGCACAAGCGGCCCAGCACTTCCCTGCCAAGGCAAAGAACATTGTTTTTTGCTTCATGGATGGAGGCCCAAGCCATGTGGACACATTTGATTACAAGCCCATGCTGAAGAAGCATGAGGGGAAGCCGATCGGGACTCAGGCTTATTCCAAGCGTTCGCAGGCATCCGACCCCGGCCGATTGTGGCTTGGGAGCCCGTGGAAGTTTGAAAAACGCGGCCAAAGCGGTCTCTTGGTCAGCGATTTGTTCCCAAATATCGCGCGGGTGGCTGACCATCTATGCGTGGTGAAGTCGATGGTCGGTGAATTGCCTCTGCATGGTCAGTCCAATCTTCTGATGCACACGGGACGCAGTATCGGACTGGCTCCAAGTTTTGGTGCATGGGTGACTTACGGGCTGGGGACAGAGAATCGGAACCTGCCGGGTTATGTGGTTTTGAATAACGACTGGGTCCCTAACGGTGGTCTGGAAAACTTCGGCAGTTCGTTTTTGCCGGCCAGTTATCAAGCCACGTTGATGCGTGCCAGGGGCACACCGGTGGATAATATTGTGCCGCACGATGCCCCGGCCATCCAGCGCAGGAAGTTGGCCCTGCTTGCCGGCCAGGACTCGGCATTTGCAGGCGAATCGTCGGATAAGCACGTGATTGAATCAGCGATCAAGAATTATGAAACGGCATTCCGGATGCAGACAACGGTTCCAGAGGTGGCTGATATTCGCAACGAGCCAACATATATCCATAAGATGTATGGAACGGATTCTGCCGACGAGCATCAGCGATATTATGCGACACAGGCCTTGAGGGCGCGGAGGCTGGTGGAGGCTGGGGTGCGATTTGTGGAGATCACCTGTCCGAGTTTCGATAACAACAATTCGCCGTGGGACCAGCACAGCCATTTGAAGCAGAACCATGAAAAGAACGCCAGGGTGACCGAGCAATCGGTGGCGGCATTGATTACGGACTTGCACCAGCGAGGACTTCTGGACGAAACGATTGTTCTCTGGGCAGGAGAGATGGGCAGAACGCCGCACACGGGTGCGATCAATGCGACGAGTGGCCGGGATCACCATGTGAACGGGTTTACCCTGTTTATGGCAGGTGGAGGTTTTAAGCCGGGTATTTCGTATGGAGAGACCGACGAATTTGGGAACGGAGCGGTGGTGAATCCAGTGAGCGTGCACGACATCCATGCGACAATCCTGCACCAGATGGGGATTGATCACGAGCGCCTGACATTCCGCCACGGCGGCCGCGACCAGCGTTTGACGGACGTAGAAGGGGTCGTTCTGAAGGAGCTATTGAAGGATAGTTAGGATCAGGGCGAAAAAGAATATCAGTTAGGCTCATACGAAGAGGATTCCGGGGTGGTGATATGTGTCCTGACTCAATCCCCGGCCCCCTGGTCCCCTGATCGCGCGATCCACGTCAGGAGACGCGGCCTACATTGGCCTATTTTAATTGTCTGTATTAAATCCGGCACCCACTCGATGGCCTTCGACCATCGCTGGTATGGAACGGGCTATTGGCCCTGAAAACAAAACCCTGATTGGCGATACTCACCACCAATATCTGATGATTGGACATAGGTTGGTGAAAAACATCTGATTCGGCCTCCAGAGGATTCATCAGTTCATCGCCATGCCCGGAGGACATCAAGAACGTTTTGCTTCAACTGTTTTGATAAAGTTTAACCAAAGCCTTGCGTCCTCTTTCTTGGGATGGTATCAATATTTCTGTATTCAAACTTGATCTATTCGATAAACCTGAATTGTCATTTATAGTGGCGATCCTGTTTGTTTAAACATCGTTTCTGAATGACACCGCACGAGTTGGTGTATCACCTTTCCTGAAAGAGGAAATCTCATGACGTTCAATCTGCCCACCCCCCCCAATTTGCCGGGTCCTTCTTCAGGCGGCTCAGCCGAATTGCTTGCAGCTCGCTGATGCTGCTGGCCCTCGCCGCACCATTGCCAGCTGTTGACATACTTTATGTCACGATGAACAACAACACCATCGTCTCTTACGACACCACAGGCAATAATGGCTCAACGATCGCCGCCAGCGTGGCCACCTTCGCCAGCACGAATCTGAACGGTCCAAACGGTCTGGCGTTCGATGCCTTGGGTAACCTCTACGCCGCGAATGTTGGCGACAACACCATCAGCAAGTTCAATTCGGCGGGTGGATACCTCAGCAATATCACCACGAATGCGGACGCCCCATACGGCCTGGCGTTCGATTCCTCGGGCAACCTCTACGCCGCTAGTAACACAATGCCCACTCCCAGCATCAGCAAGTTCAATTCGTCGGGTGCATACATCAGCGATATTACCACGAGTCTGGACTTCCCAACCGGTCTGGCGTTCGATACCTCGGGCAACCTCTACGCCGCGAATGTTAACGGCAGCACCATCAGCAAGTTCAATTCGTCGGGCGGATACCTCAGCAGTATCAGTGGGAATCTGAACGGCCCATTCGGCCTGGCGTTCGATTCCTCGGGCAACCTCTACGCCGCGAATGCTGGCGACAACACCATCAGTAAGTTCAATTCGTCGGGTGGATACCTCAGCAGTATCAGCGGGAATCTGAATGTCCCAGTAGGCCTGGCGTTCGATACGTCGGGCAACCTCTACGCCGCAAATTCTAACGACAAGACCATCAGCAAGTTCAATTCGTCTGGCACCTTCCTCACCTCCTGGAGCACAGGGACAGCGTCCCCCAGCTTCCTCACAGTTCATGCGGTCAGCGTCCCCGAGCCATCCACCTACGCCCTGGCCACCATCGCCACCGGCGTCATGGCCTATCTGGCCCGCCGCCGCAAGTCCCGCACCGCCTGATCTCCAACAACCCCCAAGGGTGGGATGGCAAACCCCCGCCCACTCTTGTTTTTTTCGCCGAATAACCTCAAAAATGTTGGCCCGATGTCCTCATGGGGCGAGTAGAATAAATGGTATCGGATTCATTAAAAAACGCCTGGCCACCACCTGATCGCGATCCACGTCAGGGGACGCGGCCTACATTGGCCTATTTTAATCGACATACGACAACATTCGCATATTCAACCGAAAACCACGAAATGTTGGCCTGATGCCCTCATCGGGCTTGCACAAAAATTAAACCCCTACAATCCAGTTTAATCAAAAACACCTTGCTCGAGGATTGCTCGATCCACGTCAGGCGACATGGCCCGACTTGGCTTGAGGTTTCAGAATGAGAGTGAGGCTCGAATGGCCTGAATGTCGTTAGTTCTTTTTACCGACTGACTAATTTCAAACACCTCAGCCTGAATTCATAGATCGTAACTGCAATTATGATCAACTGATAGATAAGAATCAGCTGGAGTAACTCCAAGAATCCTAGAACGTATAATTTCATGGTTTTTCTCATTTACCGTGTGAATCAAGAGGTCTAGCGGAAATCGTATGATCAAAATACCTCTGATCCTTTCTTGTGTATATTAAACAAGAGAAAAGGATAGAAATTGATAATAAGACATTGAATCTTAGAAAGCAACAGGCCGGTTTGGAATCTTGAATAGAATCAGGCGATTTTTCAACGGTGTAATCTGGATGCGGAAGAACAGGCTTAGAACGGGCCGAAAATAACTTCCGCTTTTTAAGTGAATCGTTGTCTTTCGCCCTGCGGCTTCTTTCTAGCCGGTTTTGGCGCTAGCCCCGGTTGGTTTTCTTATGCGAACCGGGGGCTAGGTTTAAACATTCCGGTTATTGATCTTCTGCGAACCGTGGGCTAGCGCCCGGCGGCTAGGTTCATGCTTGCCGGTTATTTAACTTCTGCGAACCGTGGGCTAGCGCCCTGCGGCTAGATTCATGCATTCCGGTTATTGATTTTCTGCGAACCGAGGGCTAGCGCCCGGCGGCTAGGTTCAAACCAAGGCCGATGGCTTTCGCCTCTTATCTAGCCGGTCTTGGCGCTAGCCCCGGTTCATTGGTTTTAAAAACGGGAAGTTATTTTCGGCCTGATCCTAAGCCGTCTCCTCCGGAGCCCAGATACGCGGTTCGTTGAGTTGGTGTCCGGAGGTCGGCGTCGATGAACCAGTCTGTGATATAGCCCAGTTCTTTGAGCTTACCAACGATCACATCGACGCATTCAGACACGCCCAGTCGGGAGGTGTCGAGCGTGACTTCAGGGTTCAATGGGGGTTCATAAGGGTCGTCCACACCCGTAAAGCCCAGCCCCTTACCGTCGGCCACGGCGGCGCGAGCTTTGGCGTAAAGGCCCTTCACGTCGCGGGTTTCGCAGATGTCGATGGGGGTGTCGCAGAAGATTTCTACAAAGTGACCCCTGGATAGTTTACGGGCATGGTCTCTCGGAGCGCGGTAAGGGCTGACCACGGAACAGATTGTCGTGCCGCCCTGGGCAGCCAGAAGGCCCGCCACGTAGCCAACTCGATGGATATTGGTGTCGCGATCTTCTTTGGAGAAACCAAGACCTTTGGAGAGGTGCGTGCGAATCTCGTCGCCGTCCAGAAACGCAACATTGCGGCCATATTCCGCCAGACGCTCGACCAGCCCATGAGCGATCGTCGATTTTCCTGAACCAGAGAGACCTGTGAACCAGATGGTGAGACCCTGGCGGTTTTTGGGCGGACTGGTCTCGCTGAGGATCGAAGCCACAGCCGGACGACAGAACCAGTCGGGCAGGGGAATGCCCCTGGCCAGATAGTCGTCGCGGACTTGATCGGCAGAAATATCGGCGGTTTT
>CAMBZY010000190.1 GCA_945872325.1 Candidatus Kuenenia stuttgartensis
AATCATCAGGATATAGCGGATTTGATTGGCTTTTTGCGAGATTTGTCAGGCGGCCAATAATCGACAAAACGAAATCAGCAAGTTCGCGATTGAAGGGTTGGATTTCAGAGATATTTTTCAGATTCGACAACAATCACTTGCGATGTGCCTGCTCAATTGTTATGACTATGGTATCAGAGATGTATCGAAACCTAATCTTGAAAAAGGTCCCCTGACTTTGATTCCTCCGCCTGAGCCTTCGGAAATTCGGCCTGAGCATCTCTCGAGCTTGAAAACAAGCTGGACACAGATCCATGCAGCCCATATTCCAGGCCCTGAGGGCAAGATGGCGATGCAGGAGCTGATTTCGCGATATCACGATGCTGTGGAGCGATATCTGCGGATCAAGATCAAGGATCAAAACCTTGCCGATGACGTACTTCAGGAGTTTTGGACAAAAGTTCTGAACCACAAGCTTTCAGGCGCTGACGAGACCAAAGGCCGGTTCCGTGACTACCTGCGGACGATTTTGCATCGTCTGATGGTGGACCACTTTAGGAACCGAAAGACGACGAGTCTTCCGCCCGGTGATTTGCCTGAACCAGAGCAGCCTGACAAAGATTACGACCATGTCTGGCGAGAAGTTCTGATCAAACGAGTTTGGGGCCGGCTGGAACTTTACGAGGCTGGAACTCCGAATAACCGGTACTCGACGATTTTGAAACTTCGGGTGAGCGACCCAGAGGCTTCGATTCAGGATCTGGTGGATCGGATCAACTTACAATCGCCACAAAAGTATAATGCAGAGGCGTTTCGCAAGACGCTTCAGCGGGCTCGCGTAAAGTTTTTTGACCTACTGGTGCAGGAACTCCGTGAGACGATCGCGAATGCAACGCCTGAAGACATTGAAAATGAGATGAACGACCTCGGGCTAGGTTCGCTTTATCGCCGCCACAAATGATCTCAGCATGTTCGTTTTGAGGAAAATTCGGCGACATTTCCAAAGATTGCGAGACGTTTCACGGTGAACTTCCAATTTTAACGGTTATTCAGGCAGCTTGTGCAATATAGGGTATCTGGCAGCTTGACCGACAGTGTGTTTATCGGTTATGTTGATACTGTCGGAATTATATTTGCTGAACTCTGTTTAGCGTATGAATTTCGATCAAATCAGGATGTTCGTCTTTCCGATTGGACACCGTGGGAGCCACGTTGACCCATGCTTGTGCTATCCCGTAAGAAAAATGAAACGATCATCATCGATGATCAAATCACGGTGACGATTGTCGAAATCCGTGGTGACAAAGTCAAACTTGGCATTGAAGCGCCATCGACCGTAAGTGTCGATCGTCGCGAAGTTTGGGAAGCCAAACGTCGAAATCAGTCGAATCCCGCGAACGCGATCACGCCAGACAGATCCCCGATCTGAACTGACGAAATCGAAGAGGATTTGATGAGTTCGTGATTCTCTGGTCAATACAGGCTCATTTTTTGAGCAGTTTGACAAATTCCCTCATCCAAGATGAGTTGTCTGGCCATCCCCTGACACTGACAAGATTTCCGTCAACGACGACTGGTTCGTTTTTGTACTGAGTTTTGGATTGCATTACATCTATCGCCAAGTCGGGATAGGCCGTCATGCATCGGCCTGATTCCAAACCCGCTGCGAATAAGAGCAGTGGGCCGTGGCAGTTTGTGGCGATCGGTTTTTTGAGCTCGATAAAATGCTGAACAATCTTGATGGCATCAGGGTTGTTACGCAGATACTCCGGAGCACGCCCACCGGGCAGAACCAACGCTTCAAAAGTCGTTGGATCCACCTCGCTCAGGGCAAGATCAGCCTGCACCCGATACCCGAGTTTCTCCGTGTAAGTATCAAACCCTGGTTCAAAATCGTGAACCACGGACTGGAACATACGCTTTTCGGGCGCAGCGATCGCAACATACCAGCCTTCTTCCTCAAGCCGAAACTTGGGATAGAAAATTTCCAGAGATTCGCCGGCGTCGCCGCTCACGATCAAGATTTGCATGGATTTGCCACCGGTTAGAGATCTCGTACTGAATCTTCATGCCCTTACTCTGGCAGGATAGTGGTGAATACCGTGGTTGGCAAGTCCCATTCCTGAATTTTGAGATAAGAAAACGGCTTGAATATGTGTGGATTTAAGTCGTTGAAAAGCGATGGGAGTTGCTCCTCCTATCGAGAAATAACTTGACTTAAGCGGTCCATTTAACATACAAGACAGTTTAACGATGCGTAAAAAGCGTAAACATGCGGCCTGAGTTGCCGTGGAATCATACGCCAGCATCTGTGATGGATGATCGCGGCAAAAAAGGGGTGTGTCAGGGTGCGGATTACGTTTCACGGTGCAACGCGGCAAGTCACAGGCAGTGCACACTTGCTGGAGATAGGTAAGCACCGCGTCCTGCTTGACTGTGGCCTGCACGATCATGATCGAGTGGACCCGAACAGCTTGAATCGCGAATTTCTGTTCGATCCCCGTACGCTTGATGCCGTGATTTTATCGCACGCTCACAACGATCACATTGGCCGACTCCCAAGGCTTGTACGACAAGGCTTTAAGGGAAATATTTACGCCACGCACGCCACCGGCGACATCACCGGTGTGATGCTCCGCGACAGTGCCAGAATCCAGAAAAACGAATGGGCCTATGCCCAGGCCACCCAACATTGCCTGACCGATCCTCTGTTTGAATTGATTGACGTAGAACATGTCGTAGATCAGATTCGGCGGATTGACTACAAAGTTCCCACCGAGATCCTGCCTGGCCTGAGCATGACCTATCATGATGCCGGGCACATACTTGGGTCTGCCATGGTGGAGCTTAAGTTCAAAGAGGGTGAACGGGATCGAAAGTTTGTGTTCACCGGCGACCTGGGCCGTCGCAACATGGGCCTTCTGCCTGATCCAACCATTCTCACAGGCATGGATGTCCTTATCAGCGAGTCCACTTACGGCGGGAAAGTGCTAGAGCCTTACGACGTACTTTTAAAGCGTCTGCACGCCATTCTGGCCAGAGCGCATCGCAAACGCGGCCGGGTCATTATTCCAGCATTCAGCCTCGGCCGGACTCAGCGACTGATCTATTGCCTTCAGGAATTGTTTTACAGGTATCGGGTCAAGCCAATGCCGATTTTTGTGGATAGTCCGCTCTCCACACGTTTGACCGACATCCACCGCGATTTTCCGGACGCCTACACGCCGGAAGCTCGACGATTGATGGACCGGGATGAAGAATATTTCGGCTCGCGATATGTCGAGGTCTGCCAGACTCCAGAAGACTCGCGGCGATTGAATTACCACTCTGGCCCGATGATCGTGATTGCCAGTTCAGGCATGTGCGATGCTGGCCGGGTGCGTCATCACTTGCTTCATGCCGTAAAAGAAGAAGAAAACGCCGTGGTGATCGTAAGTTATCAGGCAGAAGGCACTTTGGGCCGGAAGCTGGTGGACGGCCAGCGAGATATCAAGATTCTTGACCGCGATGTTCAGGTGCGTTGTCCAGTGTATGTTTTAGACGGCTTTTCAGGACACGCCGACGCCGAAGATCTGGCTTGGTGGTATGAACAAACCGGTGGTGGGATTGAGACGGCTTTTCTGGTTCACGGTGAGCCTGAGAGCATGGAAGCGATTGCCCCAACTCTCCAGAAATTTGTAAAAAATCCTGTGATCATGCCCGAATATGGGTCGATTCACGAGGTTTGATTTGAGCGGTTCAAGATCAGGATCGGCTCAGGATCAAGGAACAATGGTGTCCCGAAAATCCTGAACCGGCTGATTTTTGAGCATTTCCGAAGCCGAAATCGCCGACTTTGAGAATCGACGAGTCGTCTCAGCCTCTTCCTGGGCAGCTTGTTTCAAAGCATTCAGCGAGCTTTTCGGCGCTTTTGATCCAGTGGCTGCGCAGCCATTTATAGATAGAAGAATGGCCATGGAGATGGCGAAGGTCATGCCAGTGGTTTGCAAACGGGTTCCATGATTTTTCATCATCTGTGAGATCGTCTAAATTTTGGCAAATTGGTCAAGCCGAATCGTTTTTTTGAAATTTCAAAAGGATGCCGCTACGACAAAGAGCGACAAGATTAACCGCCGATTGAGAAATGACTTATAAGGACATGAAGAAACACAACCCAACCCCAAAAAGCTACCAGATTCTATCCTGTAAACCTTTCACATGAAAGGCTTTAAGGAAGTACGCCCGAAGGGATTCGAACCCCTGACCGACGGATTAGAAATCCGTTGCTCTATCCAGCTGAGCTACGGGCGCAAACATCAGACTGCAAACACGTTACAGCCATGCGTCCAGCAGGATTCGAACCTGCGGCCTGCGGTTTAGGAAACCGCCGCTCTATCCTACTGAGCTATGAACGCCTGCTAGATTTTCTATTTGACACGCTTCTCTCCCATTTGTCAACTTAAACACGTCCCCTCAACTCCAAAGTTCCTCGAAATAATGCATCCAACACCATGATGAATCCAAACCATCCAGAAAAAACCGCTGTCGTCACCGGCGGCTCACGCGGTATCGGACGAGGCATCGTCCTTCAACTAGCAAAACTTGGTTTCAAAATCGTCATTCACTCCCGAACCGGTGGCGAACCTGCCCAACAAACAAAACGGGACGCCCTTTTGGCCGGCTCCCCTGAAGTTCTCTGCATGGAAGCTGACCTCGCCGATCACGATCAGTACAACTCCTTTGTTCAAAGGACATTCGATCATCTCGGCAGTTGTCACGTCTGGGTCAATAATGCGGGGATCGCACCTCAAGTTCGGGCCGATCTCCTCGAAACCACCCCCGAAAGCTGGGATCATGTCCTCAACACCAACCTCAAAGGACCATTCTTCCTCACCCAGTCCGTTGCAAAATTCATGCTTAACCAGAGATTACACAACGATTTTAGCACCCCTGATCACATCATTTTCGTCACCTCCATCTCCAGCACCGTGGCCAGCATTCAGCGCGGTGAATACTGCGTCTCAAAAGCCGGCTTAAGCATGGTCGCCCAACTTTTTGCGGCCCGATTAGCCAGCCAGGGTGTGATTGTGACCGAAATCAGGCCTGGCATTATTGCCACCGATATGACCGCCTCTGTCAAAGATAAATACGACTCTCTGATTGCTCAAGGTCTTGTTCCACAAGCACGTTGGGGCACGCCTGAAGATGTCGGGAAAGTCGTGACTGCGATCGCCCGTGGAGACCTGAACTTTAGTACAGGCGCCGTAATCACTGTAGACGGTGGACTCACAATCGCACGATTGTAAAGTTAACGCTAGCCACCAGAAGTTTTTTCCATTAGGATCATTGTCATCGTGAAGTCGGTCACTGCAGTTTGCATCAAGAATGAGCACTCGCCATGTCCTCAAGATGGTCTTTCCGTACGCTCAACATCGTCGTTCCTTGTATTTTGCTCCTCCTCAACGGTTGCTCAAACAGTGCTCCAACACTCTCAAAACCTCCGGAACTGGTCGTCACAGTCGCTCATCCTGTTCAGAAATCTGTACTGAGTTATGACGAATTCACAGGCCGGACAGAAGCGGTCGGACTGGTTGAAGTTCGAGCAAGAGTCAGTGGTTACCTCAACAAAGTTGCTTTCGAAGAAGGCAGTGAGGTAAAAAAAGGCGATCTTCTTTTCGAGATTGATCCCCGTCCATTCCAGGCGGATCTGGATCGAATCCAAGCTCGATTGACTAGCGATGAAGCCAAACTCCGTGAGCTGACTGCCGAATATACACGAAATAAAGTCCTCCACGACCGCCGTGCCATCAGCCTTGAAGAACTTCAGCAAAGCGAAGCGGCTCGCGATGTGGCTGCTGCCAATATCAACGCCACCAAGGCCGAAATTTCCAAGGCAAAACTTGACCTCGAATTCAGCCGCGTCACGGCTCCAATCGCTGGCCGCGTGAGCCGTGCTGAGATTAAGGAAGGCAATCTGATCTCGCCACAGACCGGCAATTCGCCGATCCTGACATCAATCGTTCCACAATCACCGATTTATGTTTATTTCGACGTCGATGAACGCCGGCTGATCCGCCACCTGAAAATGATCAGCGATAAGAATTTGACGCCTGAGCGTATCAAAGAAGCCAAAATGACGGTGGATCTGGGCCTTTCGGACACCACCGACTACCCGTTCCACGGCTCTATCGACTTTGCCGATAATCAGGTCGATGCCAGCACAGGCACGATGAAAGTCAGAGGCGTTTTTGAGAACCCCAAGCGGCTCCTCACTCCTGGCCTTTTTGCACGTGTCAGAATTCCTGAAACTGCTCCTCATCAAGCAGTTCTGATCCCCGATATGGCAATCCTGACGGACCAGAATCTGAAATATGTCTGGACCGTCAACGCTGGCAAAGTTGCTCGCCGCAACATCAAGCTGGGTAACGTGATCCAAGGAGTTCGCGAAGTGGCGGAAGGTCTCAATCCTGAAGAGCAGGTGATCGTGATCGGTATCCAGAAGGTCCGCGAAGGCGCCACAGTCACCCCTAAACT
>CAMBZY010000191.1 GCA_945872325.1 Candidatus Kuenenia stuttgartensis
AAGCCCTGGAAGGATCAGATATCCGCCAAGATAAAAAACGGCAGGCGGGTTCTGGATGTCGATTGCAGACTTGAGGGCAGCCACAGAGAGCGATTTGTTGGCTCCAAAAGTATGGATGAAGCGGCGATCCTGACCTTCGATATTAATGATCAGAGTCTGGCTGGTATCGTTGTCGGGATCAAGTCGAAGTCCTCCGGTATCCAGGCCTTCTGCTTCAAGAATATCGGAAACGAATCGGCCGAACATGTCGGGGCCGACCTTGCAGACAACCCGGGTCCTGACTCCAAGTTTTGAAAGATTCATCGCCGCATTTGCAGCACAGCCTCCGATGGCCAAAACGAGTCGATCGACAGCGATCAATTCGCCTGCGGCAGGCATGTGGGGCAGGGGCGGGCAGAGGTGGTCAGCCACAACCACACCTGCACAAATGACTTGTGGGAACTTTGAGGCGTCTTGGGCGGTCGGCATGGGCGGAATGCCTTTGTTCAGAATGGGATGTTGGTTAAATGCGAAAAGGTGTTACCCTGAAAAATCAGGGAACACCTTTTGGTCGAGCGATTTTCTGTTCTCAAAGACCTTCGCTGGAAGGTGATATGGAGAGCCCTGAGGCTTCGGCCTCGCCGATCGTCGGGTCACCGCCCACATTCACTTCAGGAGACTTTTCGACAGGAGCTTTGGCACGCAACTTCAGAGGAGCATGCACATCGTTGGCCCTGTCGCCAAAAATCACGCGAATCTCTTCCTCAGAAAGCTCTTCTCTGTCAAGCAAAGCCTGAGCCAGAGCATCGAGCTTATCGCGATATTTCTGGACCAGTTCCACAGCGTGATTATCGGCTTCACGAAGTATCCGGGAGACTTCTTCGTCGATCAACTGAGCCAGGTGCTCCGAGTGATCCCGAGGCTCAGACATCTCTCGCCCAAGGAATGGATTCTCTTCATTGGCACGAATAAAGATAGGACCAACCCGGTCGCTCATACCCCACTGGGTGACCATCATTTTGGCCATACGAGTCGCTTGCTTGAGGTCTCCAGCAGCACCTGCTGACATATCGTTATAGACGACACGCTCGGCCGCACGACCACCAAACGCGACCGCCAAGTCGTCATAAAGCTCGTTCTGGCTGACCAGCATCCGTTCCTCTGCAGGCATGAACTGGGTTACACCCAAGGCACGGCCCCGTGGAATGATCGTCACCTTGTGAACTGGATCGGCGTGAGGACACTTCCAAGCCACAAGTGCATGGCCAGCCTCGTGATAGGCAGTCAGTTCCTTCTCGCGGTCGGTGATGATTTCTTCACGCTTGGCACCCATGAGAACCTTGTCACGAGCTTGCTCGAAATCTTCCATCGTGACTTTGTCTTTGTTCGACCTGGTCGCAATCAGGGCGGATTCATTGGCAAGATTTGCCAGATCAGCACCTGACATGCCCACGGAACCGCGTGCGACTGTCTCCAGATCAACATCGTCGGCCAGAGGAATCTTTCGCGTGTGAACCTTCAGAATCTCCAGGCGGCCCTTGCGGCTCGGACGATCCACAGTCACATGTCGATCAAATCGGCCTGGACGGAGCAGGGCAGGGTCCAGCACATCAGGCCTGTTGGTGGCTGCCAGAACAATCACACTCTCGTTTGGAGCGAAACCGTCCATCTCAGTCAAAATCTGATTCAGAGTCTGTTCGCGTTCATCATGACCACCACCCATCCCTGCACCACGAACACGACCGACGGCGTCGATTTCGTCAATGAACAGGATACAAGGGCTGCTTTCCTTGGCTGTCTTGAACATATCGCGAACACGCGATGCACCTACACCCACAAACATCTGAATGAATTCAGAACCACTGATCGAGAAGAAAGGAACGCCGGCTTCGCCTGCAACTGCTCTAGCCAGAAGGGTTTTGCCAGTACCTGGAGAACCGATAAGCAGAACGCCCTTGGGGATATGTCCACCAAGACGCTGAAATCGTTCGGGGCTCTTCAGAAATTCAACAATCTCCTGAAGTTCGGCCTTGGCATTCTCCAGCCCAGCCACTTCTTCGAAGGTTGTACGCTGCTTGGACTTATCGTGACGCTTTGCAGGGCTCTTGATGAAATTGCCAAGAATCCCACCATCGAACTGGTCGCGTGCCCTTCGCATCATCAAATAGATGAAAACGATGAAAAGCAGGCTTGGCAGCAGGAAGGTAACCCAGAGCATAAGCCCTGTACCTGGAGGTGGTTCGCTATCGATCTCCACACCCATTGAATCGCGTGGTTTGCTGAGAACGACCAACTTGTCAACGATCGGTTTAATCAGCTCTTCACTGGGCAGATAAACGTAGAATTTATCCACTTCCCGAACGGCTGAACCGTTGAGTTGGTACGGCTTCTTTGTACGCAAGCGGCCATAAACTTTCGTAGACTGATTCGAAAATTCCTGGACGTTGTTCTCTTGGACTTGGTCTAAAAACCAGCCGTAGTCAACTTTTACATCGTTGGCCGGGCTTAGGGCCCACAGTACTGCCGCAGCAATCCCAAACAACATGAGCCAAACCCAAGGCTGCGTTGGCGACGCGCCGGATTGGCCGTTGCTGTCGCTGGATGCCTTGCGCTGGGGTGCAATTTTTTTGGGGTCTTTAGGGGATTCAGGCTCCGGCATTTCTCTATCGCTCGAATTTGAAAGGACCTGGCTCGAAATCGTTCCGTCTGCAGAACGTTCGACATGGTCGGATGAATCTACTATATGTTAGACGCCCAATTATCGCAAGTTCAGGCTATTCGTTCATCATTGTGAACCGACTCCAGCCACTTCTCGCAATCAAGGGCCGCTGCACAACCGGTTCCCGCTGCCGTAATGGCTTGGCGATAGTGCGTATCGACCACATCTCCGCAAGCGAAAATGCCTTCTAAACTTGTTGCTGTGGAATAGTTTGAATATGACTCAGACCAGCCCGGATCTGTGGCTGTTCCCCTCCATGCCATGGCGGATCTTGTCAGTAAAAATCCGCCTTCGGTTTTCTTCAATTGATCCCCAAAAACTTCCGTGTTGGGTTTGTGACCAATCGCCAGAAACAGCCCATCCACCGCCAGTTCCGAAACTTCGCCCGTTTCGAGATTTTTTATCCGGACACCCTTCACATGACGATGAGGGGCCTCTTCGCCAAACACATCTTCGACCCCCGTATTCCAGACAGGAATCACTTTTGGGTTCGCTAAAAGCCTGTCAGCCATAATCTTAGAAGCTCTCAGCCGGTCGCGGCGATGGATCAGATAAACTTTTTTGGCAAATCGGGTCAGAAACGTCGCTTCCTCCGCTGCTGAATCGCCCCCTCCCACGATCGCTACCACTTTGTCCTTGTAAAAAGCACCATCGCACGTGGCGCAAGTGCTTACACCAGAACCCATGAAGTGCATTTCAGAGTGTAAGCCAAGTGTTCTTGCTGTGGCACCGGTAGCGATAATCACTGAATCCGCATGATATTCTGCTTCACTGGTCTTGATGACGAACGGACGCTTGCTGAAATCAACGCTGTCCGCATGCTCAAATCGCGTATCAGCACCGAACTTCTGGGCCTGCTTGCGCATATTGTCGATCAGGTCAGGCCCAAGTACGCCTTCAGGAAAGCCGGGGAAATTCTCTACGGTGGTCGTCCACATCAGTTGCCCACCCGCTTCCCGACCCTCCAGGACCACCGGGGAAAGATTCGCGCGAGCTGTATAAATGGCCGCTGTCAGCCCTGCACAGCCTGAGCCTAAAATCACAACCTGAGCTTGCTTGATCATCTTGAAAGCCACTTCCTGCAAAGATATTTTGAAGAATCTTCTCTCTGGCATTTCATTCTCTCTGTATCAGGATCGCTGGGCAAGCCAATTCAGTCAGAGCCGGATGGTTTTATCTTTTCAAATAGTTGAAAAAGTTGTTCGCATCATCATTTTGATGTCTTAGGTTACCTCTGCCAGAGTTGGACTTCATCATCATCAGCATGACACACCAGCGTTTATTAACGATTCCAAATGACAAGGAGTCGCTGGCAACACCATCCATCTGCAACCAGGAGGCAGCCAATATGTTGGTTTTGACACGCAGGATTTCAGAGCAACTCGTGATTGGTGAAAATGTTGTGATTACCATCGTTCGAGTCGATGGAGGACAGGTCCGTATCGGTATCGAGGCACCCAGAGAAATTTCTGTGAGACGAGCAGAGTTGACAAACAAGAATCTGTATCAACAACTCCCAGTGATTCAGAATCAGATCAGGCTGAATTGATCGCCGATATTGCTTGAAATTTCGATCCAATCAGAAGTGAGCGGGTTCGTCCGCTCCTTCTTTTTTAATTTGTATGGACCACTTCAAAATCGAGATCTGAATGAAATGTCGATGTTAAAAAGTTGCTGACAGCGGACCGTTTCGTTATCTTTGAATTAATCTCCTCTGATTCTCAAGCCTGTCGCAGTGATTCTTTTCTAATCAGGTGGCCTCATGAAAGCGATTGTCCTCAGCGGTGTAGGTGGTACGGATCAGCTTGTCTATCAAGAGGTTGCAGATCCTACTCCGGGCCCTGGCCAAGTCAGAATCGCCCTTGAGGCGGCCGCCCTGAACCACCGTGACATCTGGATTCGCAGAGGCCTTTACGCCGGGATCAAACTGCCGGTCATCCTTGGGTCCGATGGTGTTGGATTCGTCGATGAAGTTGGTTCAGGCGTAGACCTAAATCTAATTGGAAAAAGGTTTTGGATCAATCCAAGTTTAGCCTGGGGTGATCGGCCTGATATCCCCGACTACAAAAATTGGCGAATCCTTGGTTTGCCAGATCAGGGCACTTATGCTGAAAAGATTGTTGTGGATGTTGCACAGCTTGAGCCGTGTCCAGCCGATTGGTCAGCCGAAGCAGCAGCAGCCCTTCCTCTAGCAGGGCTTACAGCATATCGAGCCTTGTTCACACGTGGGCGATTCCAAGCTGGTCAATCCGTTTTCATTACAGGCATAGGCGGTGGTGTTTCCCAGATGGCGATGCAGATGGCAGTTGCAGCCGGCGGAAAGGTTTACGTGAGTTCTTCGAGCGACACGAAGCTCGAAAATGCCCGCCGGGCAGGTGCCTCAGGCGGTGTGAATTATCGTCAGGAAGATTGGGTGAAAACTGCACGCGAGATGATCGGTGGTGATGGGCCTGATCTGGCGATCGACAGTGCAGGCGGTAAGACCATTGACGACCTGATCGACCTCGTCCAACCGGGTGGATACGTCGTGAACTATGGCCAGACCACCGGAGCGTGCCAGAATCTGGAAGTGCGCCGCCTGTTCTGGAAACAAGTAAATCTTCTGGGCACAACGATGGGAAATACCTCTGAATTCCGAGCGATGCTGAAGTTTTATCAGGAGCTTAATCTCAGGCCAGAAGTTGACCGCGTTTTTGATCTCGCTGAGGCAGGTGCCGCTCATGAACATATGGAGAGTGGCGAACAGGCGGGTAAGATTGTGTTGAAAATAAGGGGTTGAATCAAAGATTTGATCGGCCAGCATGAGATTTATAAGGTGCCGTTACAACGCACCCGTGTGATCACGAAACCTTGAACGTTGTTACCTTGCATCAAACTCAGACCATGAAATCAATAAGATTTCATGCGAATGGGTCAGGCTGGTCCGATACTTCCGCACCCTACAAGACCAGTTATTGTCAATTGAATGCCATTGGAGGTGTAATTTGAATAAAAGCCTTAAACGATTGTTTATGCTAAGTTTGGACATCATGGTTTGGAGAATTTTAATTCTGAATTCACTTCGTAACGGATATGCTGGTTTTCTGGGTTACCAAAAACAATCTGACAAAAAACTGGTTAAAATCTTCAGGACACTCTTTCAAGTTGTAGTTGCGTTGATCTATACTTGAGTTGCCTCAATCGACAAGGCTCAATGCTTACAGTAGTTCATTTCTCTAGATTTAGAATTCCGGAAGGTGCGCATCATGCTTCAACAAACAAATATTGATACTCTATTTCTCTTTTATCAGATATGTTTGCACGCAAACGATTCAAGCATATGAGAAATAAAAAGTGTAATCGGCTCGCTTTTCATTCGTATCCTGCTACACAGGAGCTTGAGCATCGGGAGTTGCTTGCAGTTGCATGGATTGGACAAGGGCCAAGCCCAATTGAATATGGTCAGGTAGAGGGTTTGACTTCACAAAATAATCCGGTAGCTGGAGCGATTCAGGCAGTTGTAACCCATCCGACAAATCCAGATGTTATGTGGGTCGGTTCCGTGAACGGTGGTGTCTGGGGAACTACAAATGCAACAAGTCTAAGCCCTGCTTGGACACCACTCACAAATGGCTTGCCAAACGAATCAATTGGGGCAATGGTTCTCGATCCATCTGACAACTCTGGCCAGACATTACTGGCTGGTTATGGTGCAAAAAGCAGTTTTTATGGGAATTCAGGAGTTCTTGGTGGGTTGATCCGAACCGATAACGCCGGATTAAGCTGGACACAGCTGGGCACCACTT
>CAMBZY010000192.1 GCA_945872325.1 Candidatus Kuenenia stuttgartensis
TTGACGGCTCGCGTGTTGGTCAACCGGATTTGGCAGGGGCATTTTGGGACAGGTTTGGTAGACACCCCAAGTGATTTTGGCCGATCAGGCACCAAGCCAACGCATCCGGAACTACTGGACTGGCTGGCGCGTGAATTGATTCGTTCCGGATGGTCGATCAAGCAGATGCACCGCCTGATCGTGCTTTCGGCAACGTATCGGCAAGCATCAACATTCAACAGTGAAGCCGCTTTGAAGGACTCCGATGTCCGGCTTTTATGGTCGTATCCTACGCGCCGAATGGATGCGGAGACGATTCGCGATTCGATGCTGGCCGTCAGTGGGCGACTGAATCTGAAGATGTATGGGCGTGGATTCGACCTTTTTGACTTGCGCGGTGGGTTGACTGGCTTCAAGCCGGTGGAATCGTTCTCAGGCGATGGCCTGAGACGGATGATTTACGCCCACAAGGTCAGACGCGAGCGAGAGGCAGTTTTTGGAGCCTTTGACTGCCCCGACGCTGGCCAGGCCACGTCCAAGCGGCGCGAGTCGACCACCCCGATTCAAGCCCTGAATTTGTTCAATAGCCGCTTCACCATCGACGAATCCAAGGCCTTTGCCGAACGAGTTGTGACCGAATCGGGAAATGATCTGCAAAATCAGATTAAAAAGGCATACGAACTGGCCTTGAGCCGGAGTCCGACTGAAATGGAATTGGCAAATGCAACCCCGGTCGTACAAAAGTTTGGCTTGGCCACGCTTTGCAGGGCTTTGTATAACAGTAATGAGTTTCTATTCATGCCCTGATTTGAATTTATACACAAGTCGCAAATATTCCTGCAGTCATGATCTCTGGAAATCACGAAAACGAACCAAATGTCTACCCACTCACGTTTCAACTCGCCATTCGGCCATCAGCTTCTAAACCGCCGCGACTTTCTCGGAAACTCTGCCACAGCCTTAGGTTCCATCGCTCTGGCAAGCCTTCTGCGCAGCGATCATCTGCTGGCCGGTACCCAGCCTGTGATTGATCCGGCGAACCCATATGCTCCACGGCCGCCTCACTTTGCGCCCAAGGCGAAAAATGTTGTGGTCATATTCTGCGCCGGTGCGGTCAGTCAGCTTGAAACCTGGGACTACAAGCCGGAGCTGATCAAATTCGATGGCAAACCGCTGATCGGCGGGCCAGCCGTCACGTTTCAGGGGCCGGCAGGTGAACTGGCCAAGCCTCAGTATAAATTTCGGCCCCGTGGTCAAACCGGCAAGATGGTCTCGGACATGATCCCCCACCTTGCCGAACTGACAGACGAATTTGCGTTCGTGCATTCGCTCACCAGCAAGAGCAACACGCACGGCCCTGCCGAAAACTTTCTCTCTACCGGATTTGCCCTCGATGGGTTTCCAAGTCTTGGTTCATGGATCACTTACGCTCTGGGCAGCGAGAATCAGAACCTCCCTGCATTCGTCTCCATCCCCGACCCTCGTGGGGTCCCTCAAGCCGGCTCGAACAACTGGGGCCCCGGCTTCCTGCCTGCTGCTTTTCAAGGCACAACCCTCAGCACCAAAGAGCCTGTCCGGCACCTTCTCCCGCCTGGAATTGGTCATGATGAGGACGTAGCCACCCGATCGCTGCTCCAGCAAATGAATCAGAGACACCTTGACCAGCACCCCGGCGATGGGAAGCTGGCGGCCCGGATTGCAAGCTATGAACTGGCCGCCCGGATGCAGTTGAGCATTCCCCGGATCAGCGATCTTTCGACCGAACCGGCTCATATCCTAAAGCTTTATGGCGCTGACGATACCACGAATCCAATCAAAGCCGGATTTGCTCGGAACTGTATTTTGGCGCGTCGATTGATCGAGCAGGGCGTTCGATTTGTCCAGCTTTTCAACGGAGCCTATGCCAGCGGTGGAGAGCTCAACTGGGACGGCCACAACAAGCTCAGGGAGCAATATGACAAGCATGCAGCGATTCTTGATCAGCCAGCGGCAGGGCTGATTCGCGACCTCAAACAAAGAGGTTTGCTGGACGAAACTTTGGTGGTCTGGTGTACGGAATTCGGCCGGATGCCGATGTTCCAGAAAGGCTCGCAAGGCCGCGACCACAACCCGGACGGCTTCACCTGCTGGATGACCGGCGCGGGTGTAAAACCAGGCGTGAGCCATGGTGTGACTGATGAGCTTGGACGTAAAGCCGTGCAGGATATCCATCCCCTGTATGACTTTAACGCCACAATTCTCCACCTGCTGGGCCTGAATCATGAGCAACTGACATACGAGCACAACGGGGTTCAGCGACGGCTGACGAATGTGGAAGGTCACGTGATTCAGGAAATTCTGAGTTAACGAACAGGTCGATACTGACTCTGAGAAACTACTGACGATCTGTCATATCGAATTCAGGCTGATTCGCTCAGAACTTGCTGACCTCACTAAACGAGCCTGTCACGGTATCGCCGTCCGGGCTTTCGGCAGTCCAACTGAGGGTCCCATTTGAAGCATCTTGTTTAACTGTCAGCTTATAAGTCTTTTTGTTATCAGCTTTTCCAACGGCGGTGCCTTCATATTGTCCAACGGATTTTAAGGTCAGTGTGACATTCTCAGCAGGGATTTTAGCTTTGAGTTCGTTCTGAATCTGGTCGATTGACCAAGCTCCTGGATTCGCACCACAACCTAGAGCAATTACCGCCAGAATCGACCAGACGGAACTCCAACAGATTCGCTTGAACATGAACTCACCAGATGTTGAACGGTCAAGTCTTACAGCAATTAGACATCCGACACATGATGACTGATATAAGCGGATCCTGCAACAACTTTTGATCGGTTTGTAAATTAAGCATGAGGGTTCTGGATTGAGCGAACAGATGCCAAAAGTTGTCAAATCCAAACCACTGCCAATATGGCAGACAAAACTAATATCTATTCGCGTCAGGCACACTGTAAACAGTGATATTACAGTGTTTTACGCTGTGCAAAAACATTACGGCATGACACTTGCATAGTATAGATGTCAGTACGACCCCACTTGTTCGCCGACGTGGCGGATTTGGTTCTCTCAAGCGGGGTTTGTTGGTGGATTTCGAGTCGGAGAGAGTGGATCACGATGAAACTGGTTCCCTTGAACGATCGCGTTGTAGTAGAGCGGGAAGAAGCCAAGCAAACGACAGCAGGCGGCATTGTTCTGCCTGACACAGCCAAGGACAAGCCCCAGCAGGGTATTGTTTTGGCAGTCGGCGAAGGCCGCTTGGCCAAAGACGGCAAGCGTCGCGAGCTGCAAGTCAAAATTGGCGACAAAGTGCTGTTCACCAGCTATGCTGGCGATGAATTCAAGCTGCCGGAAGGCAAAAAAGTCCTTCTGATGCGCGAAGACGACATTCTAGCCGTTGTTGGCTGAGTTTCTTCCATCACAAGATACATCTAAAATCTCTACACAACAAGATTCTTAGGAGAGTGGATATATGGGCGCGAAGATGATCGCCTTTGATCAGGAAGCCCGTCAGGCCATGCAGCGCGGTGTGGCGAAATTGGCCCGTGCGGTCAAAGTCACACTCGGACCACGTGGCCGTAACGTGATTATCCAGAAGAGCTTTGGCTCACCGACCGTCACCAAGGACGGCGTGACTGTGGCCAAAGAAATCGAGCTGGAAGACAAGTACGAAAACATGGGCGCCCAGATGGTCAAGGAAGTGGCTTCCAAGACATCTGACATCGCTGGCGACGGCACCACCACAGCCACAGTCATGGCCGAAGCCATCTACAACGAAGGCCTTAAGGCTGTTGTTGCCGGTGTGAATCCGATGCTGATGAAGCGTGGGATGGACAAGGCCGTGTCGGACATCATTGATAAACTCAAGAGCATGTCTGTCAAAGTGTCGAGCCGTAAAGAGACGGAACAGGTTGCCACCGTGGCCTCCAATTTCGACACCGAAATTGGTGGAATGATCGCCGAAGCCACCGAAAAGGTTGGCAAAGACGGTGTGATCACGGTCGAAGAAGGCAAGAGCCTGAAGACGGAAGTCGAGTGGGTCGAAGGCATGCAGTTCGACCGCGGCTACCTCTCTCCTTACTTCGTAACCAATCCACAGACGATGGAAGCCGTCCTTGAAGACGCTTACATCCTGATCTTCGAAAAGAAAATCAGCTCGGTCAAGGATCTGGTACCCGTTCTGGAACAAGTGGCCCAAACAGGCCGCCCTCTGCTGATCATCGCCGAAGAAGTGGAAGGCGAAGCACTGGCCACATTGGTCATCAACAAGCTTCGTGGAACGTTCCGCTGCGTGGCCGTCAAAGCTCCTGGCTATGGCGACCGTCGTAAGGCCATGCTCGAAGATATTGCTGTCCTGACCGGCGGCAAGCCAATTTTCGAAGCCCTGGGTATTGATCTCGAAAACGTTGCTCTGACTGACCTTGGCCATGCCAAGAAAGTTGTGATCGACAAAGACAACACCACCATTATCGAAGGTGCTGGCGCAACCGACGAAATCAAGGGCCGGATCGATACAATCCGCCGCGAAATCGCCGACACCAAGAGCGACTATGACCGCGAGAAGCTCGAAGAGCGTCTTGCCAAGCTCTCCGGTGGTGTGGCCAAGATTCTGGTCGGTGCCGCGACCGAATCAGAAATGAAAGAAAAGAAAGCTCGCGTTGAGGATGCCCTGCATGCCACACGTGCTGCACTTGAAGAAGGCATTCTGCCAGGTGGCGGCGTGGCTCTTCTGCGTGCTTCACGCCATGTGACAGCCAGCTCTGACCTGACAATCGACGAAAAAACCGGTTATCAGATCATCATCCGTGCCTGCTCGGCTCCGATCCACCAGATCGCCGAAAACGCTGGACAAGACGGTGGAGTTGTGGTCAGCAAAGTGGCCGAAGCCACTGGCAACAATGGTTATGACGCTCTCAACGATGTCTACACCGACATGGTTGTGGCCGGCATCATCGACCCAACCAAGGTCACTCGTTCTGCCCTCCAGAACGCCGCTTCCGTCAGTACCCTGCTGCTGACCAGCGACGCCCTGATTGCTGACCTTCCAGAAGGTTACAAAGAAAAGGCAGCCGGCGGCGGCTATGACGACATGTATTGATTGAACCGCCCCTTTTTGGCAGTGGTTTACATTGCCATGGGGTACTTTCAATAACAGCTAAAGCCGAGCGATCTGTCGCTCGGCTTTTATTTTTGGATACATCGAGCATCTCATTCAGAAATCTGGGTTTTTGAGTCTGAAATTTGGGAGTGAGCCCAACGACTCGTAATACTTCAATATAAAACATGTCGCCTGAGATGGCGTTTAAGCGAACCGTGGCCAAGCACACCGCGGCAGTTGTCTAGCCGGTCTTGGCGCTAGCCCCGGTTGGATTTGTAAATCGCCGAAACCGGGGGCTAGCGCCCTGCGGCTAGATTCAAACGCCGAAACCGGGGCTAGCGTTAAGACCGGCTAGAAAATCAACCAATTGGGGTAATTTTTGAATTCTCGCCTCAAGGCTCCGAACCATGGTTTCTGATCTATCGTTCACTCAATGGTTCGAACGATAATAGCCAGAATTTGGCAAAGGCCCGCGCCATTTGTGCAGCAGCCAGTATCCGCACGGGACCAGTACAGGCCTGACCAGAATCGCGTCGATGGTGATCCCGATCACCAGAGCCAATCCCAGTTGCCGGAGTGAACTCAGGGGGCTGAACAAGAATGCTGAAAAGCTGCAAACTGTGATGGCCGCAGCAGAACTGATCAGTCCGCCAGTCGATCCCACAGCTCTGGCCACACCATTCTTAAGCCCATGAATCTTGGTCTCTTCACGTACCCGGCTCATCAGAAAGATGTTGTAATCTACCCCAACAGCCACCACCAAAACGAACAGGAAGTAAGGCACCTTCCAGTCAAGCCCCTGAGCACCCAGCATGTTTACGAAAACAAGGTGCGTTAAAGCCAGGCTGAAGGTGTATGTCAAAATCATGGATGCTACGAGTGCGATGCACGTAATCGGCTCGCGAAGTGCAATAATCAGCACGATCAGAACTCCCAGAGGCACCACCACCCAGGTCTGTCTCTGATCCCGTTCTGTGACTTCCCAAACATCTGCATTACCAGCCGCTGAACCGGTGATCTGAACCCGGGCATGTATCCAGTCCAACTCGTTCAGAAATTCCGTGACCCGCTTTCTCAAACTCAAGACGCGCTGCATGGCTGAAACGGAAAAGATCGGGTCCTCCGGCTCGATATCAAGTCGCGTAATCCGTCCGTCATTCGAGACATACACATCCAAAGCCTCGCGCAGTCGTGGCTCGGCCTTGATGTTCTCCGGCGTGATCAAAAGCCTGTCCAATGCCCTTCTGCCAACGGGGCTGTCGATAATCGTTTTCAACTCCCGCTGGGCCAGATCCGAACCGTTTTTGATTCGCAAGGCACCATCGGCGGCCCTCGTCAATTCCACCAGTAAGGTATCCGTCGGGTCTGCTGAGGCTGCTGGCAAGTTCGTTTTTGGCTCGCCTGGCCGGTC
>CAMBZY010000193.1 GCA_945872325.1 Candidatus Kuenenia stuttgartensis
TATCTGGTCGGACGGTTCTACGCCTTGTTTACGGCTGAAACGCTGCTGTATATTGCTTACACCGGCGGCGTAACCATGATCATTGCAGCCACAATTGCTCTGGTCCAGACGGATTACAAGAAAGTTCTGGCCTATTCCACCATCAGCCAGCTCGGCATGATGATGTTGGGACTGGGTTCATTGGGATGGGCCGCTGGCCTGTTCCACCTGATTACCCACGCTTTCTTCAAAGCACTTCTCTTCCTCTCGGCTGGTAGCATCTATCACTCGGTTCATACCTATGATATGCCAAAGCTGGGTGGCCTGCTCAAGAAGATGCCGATTACAAGTCTCTGCATGTTGATAGCAACCATGGCAATTTCGGGTGTTCCTCTGCTGAGCGGATTCTACTCCAAAGATGCCATTTTGGCTGCCACCATGAAGTTCGCTTACGACACAGGCCACATCCCTCTGTTCGCCTGTGCTGCGTTCGGATCTGCCCTGACTGCTTTCTACATGTTCCGCATGTGGTTCCTGGTCTTTGATGGGACGTCACGATCTGCTCACCTGGAGCATGCCTCTCATAGCGCACATCACGACGATCATGGTCACGGCCATGGAGATCATCACGGCGACCCTGTGGCTCATGCTCATGAGAGCGAACCAGCGATGGCATGGCCTTTGATCGCTCTTGCCATCCCCTCAGTGATCGTTGGATATCCGATCACGATTCTCCCATTCGGCGAGCCGATTCTGGAGCAGATGCTTTCATACTGTGCCCCAGTAGTCACCCCGAGCCTTGCCGAATATCACATGCCGGCCATGTTGGTCAGCTTTGTGGTGGCCTCTCTGGGCATCGGTGGAGCAGCTCTCTTCTATTCCCGCTGGCGGATTTTCAACGCTGAACCATTTGCGAAAAACTTTGCCTTCCTATACAACCTGTTTCAGAACAAGTGGT
Source organism: Candidatus Kuenenia stuttgartensis (assembly GCA_945872325.1). GTDB lineage: Bacteria > Planctomycetota > Planctomycetia > Isosphaerales > Isosphaeraceae > QWQI01. Next base: position 938 of record CAMBZY010000193.1, read on the forward strand.
ATTTCGACAAGGTTTACGACACGATTTTTGTCCAGCCCATCATGTCTCTGGCTTACAACATTGCCAAGTTTGACAAGGTTGTTGTGGACGGGATCGTCAATGGTGCAGCCAAAACCACGATGATCGTGAGTCGATTCAGTAACGTATTTGACCGGACGGCAATTGACGGCATGGTCAATGGAGTTGCCGAAACCGTTCTCAAGATTGGCTCTCGAAGCCAGTTGCTGCAAACCGGTCGGCTGCGACAATATCTGGCTGTTCTGACAGTCGGTGTCGTGGTTCTCTTCTGCGGCCTGTATCTATGGATTCAAGGTTGATCTCATTCTGGCTCGGCAAATTCTGGTCGTTGCCAGGTTTTGCCTCTCTCGTTCGATTCCCAATGTCGCACGTATCATCGTGCTCAAGCCATAAGCGAATGGTCCGGAACCATGTTGAGTGACAATATCCTGCTGACCTCCCTCTGGCTCCTCCCGTTTGCGGGTTCACTGGCCGTTTTGGCCGTGCCCAAGAATCTGGAACGCCTGATCAAATGGCTTGCTCTTGGTGTCTGTCTGGGCACGTTTGCCTTGACACTGATCACCTTTGTCAGTTATCTGATGCCGAATCAAAGCGGTATTTCACCAGCTTCCCTGACACTTGCCGATCGCGTTCTGAACAACTCCATCATCAAGGCCGCCGATGGAACTGACAACCAGCCCATTGAGTTCAAAGCCAACGGTCACGATGGACGAAACGATCTGGTGGTCCGCCTTCCATGGATTCCTGCCTTCAACATTCAGTATTATCTCGGTGTTGACGGAATCAGCTTGAGCCTCCTGGTGCTCGCTGGTTTTGTGGCAGTCCTCTCATGTCTGGCATCGTTCCCGATCGAGAAATCAGTCAAAGGCTACTACAGCCTTTTTCTGCTACTCACCGCCAGCATGATCGGTGTCTTCCTCTCACTCGACCTCTTCCTGTTCTATGTCTTCTTTGAAGTCATGCTCCTCCCGATGTACTTCCTGATTGGCATCTGGGGTGGTGAGAATCGTGAATACGCTGCCATCAAATTCCTGCTCTATACACTCTTCGGCTCGGTCTTCATTCTGGTTGCCATCCTGATCCTCTACTTCTGGCCCGGCGATCGTCCAGCCAGCGTCATGGAAGTCAGCCCTGTCTCTTATCAGCTCCAGGAAACGGGTTTCAAAGCCCATACCTTTGACATTGTGAAGTTGACGGAAGCGGCGACGAAAACCGAGTTCTACGGTCGATCGATCCAGACCGTCATCTTCGCTCTCTTCCTGGTCGGCTTCTGCGTCAAGCTCCCGAGCTTCCCGTTCCACACGTGGTTGCCCGACGCACACGTTCAGGCCCCTACTCCAATCAGTATGATTCTCGCTGGAATCCTTCTGAAAATTGGTGGATACGGGATGATCCGAATGGCTTGGCCACTGGCCCCCGGTGGAGCTCAGGAACTCTCTTACTTTGTCGCTCTGCTGGCTGTCTTCAGCATCCTCTATGGTGCATTGGCCGCCATGGCACAGACCGACTTCAAAAAACTGGTTGCCTATAGCTCTGTCAGTCACATGGGTTACGTCACTTTGGGGATGGCTGCCATGAGCATCTCCGGCGACCCTCGTATCTACAGCTATGGCGTAAACGGTGCCATGTTCATGATGATCGCTCACGGCATCACCTCCACGGGAATGTTCTTCCTGGTGGGTGTGATTTACGAGCGGGCCCACACTCGTGACCTCAATAAGTTTGGCGGCCTTTTCGCCACCATGCCGATCTATGCAGGCATCTCATTCCTGATCTTCTTTGGATCCATGGGCTTGCCTGGCCTCTGTGGTTTCGTCGCTGAAGTCTTCGTGGTTCTGGCTGCGTTTAACTTCAACAAAACCATCGGTATTCTGGCTGCGGCAGCCGTCATCCTGACGGCCGCTTATGTGCTCTGGACACTCCAGCGAATCTTCCTCGGCAAGCCAGCCGGTGCTTCTGCTGACGATCATGGCCATGGCGGACACGGTCACGACGATCATGCTCACGGCGACAGTCATTCAGGCTCTTATCCTGACATGACATCTCGCGAGATCATCATCGCCATTCCGCTCGTCTTCTTCACGGTGGCTCTGGGTGTTCTGCCCACTCCATTCCTGCTTTCATGGATGAGTCCATCGGTTGACGAAATGGTCAAATCCGTGCTTCAGGCCAAGACGGTCATCGCGGTATCCAGCCAGAACACCGAAATTAAGAATCAAAACCCTGTTGTGGTGCCACGAGCGATCGAAACCGCTGTTCGTTGAACCATTCCTCTTTGAGTCCCTGCCGGAATGGAACCGAATAAAAATCTGATCGTACAAGCCCCGACCCGCGTCTGGGGCTTGTCCGACTTTCACCTCAGTTTTGGCTCAATGCCCGCCGAAATGGCCTTCGTTTCAGCTTCCAATGAACCGCCCTGGTTCAAGAACTCCCGCAAGATCGCCCAGGCCTGGTCGGAAACGGTCAAGCGAAACGACATCGTCCTGCTCCCAGGCGACATCTCAGCCGCCAAGTCTCATGCCAGCGTTCAGCGCGACTTGGCATGGCTCTCGAAGCGAGCTGGCATTGCCCACGTCCTCAGTCCTGGCAATCACGACCACTGGTTTGGCCGAATGTCCGGTGTGAAGCGGATCCTTCGCGACACTCAATTTGCGGTCGATGGGAATGCGATCGACTTCGGTGCGGTGATCGTGGCCGGTGCCCGCTCGCAGCCGACTCCTGATGATCCGACAGATCTGAAACTCGATACCGACAGCAAAGCTCAGCAATGTGTCGACAAGCTCAAAAAGTCGCTTGATCAGGCCAAAGTCTTGCAGTCGGTAGATGGACCGCCCAAGCCCATCATTGTCCTTTGGCACCACCCTCCGTTTGATCGTTGGGGACGGCCTGATCCGGTGGTGGAACTGATGAGCCAGGCAGGTGTTACAGCCTGTGTTTTTGGCCACATCCACACGCAGGCCCAGTGGCAAAGCGTGCCTCAGGGCGAGATTCAAGGCATCAAGTTCGCCTGCGTCGCGGCCGATTCCGTCGGCTTTCGTCCAAGGCTCATTTTAGAAATTCAAGCAGCTGGTTAACCCCAGCTGCTTTTTTTCATTGTTTCATGGGATTCCCACGAGATTCAAGCCTGAATCCTCTGGCATCTCACATCCGTTCGCGTCATAATTGTGTTATTCCTGCCTCAAGAATTCATTCGCTTATAAACCTGGCGATTTGAATTCTCCCAATTCGCTCATCATCAAGCGTTTTCCTGCGATTCAAAGGTACCTGAACATCATGTCCGAGCGCATCATTCTTCGCACTGGCGAAGCTCTTGTCGAACGCGAACCTTCTTATCTTTGTGCAGAGCCTGAAGTGGTGATCGGCGAGCTTGACGGGCCTGTTGGAATCGCTTTGGCAAATCTGATTGGCGATCAGGTCAAGGGCCATTCGCGCGTTTTCGCCATCCTCAACAGCGACATGCAAGTTCGCCCCGCCACCGTCATGGTCAGTAAAGTGACCGTCAAATCGACCAAATACACCAATATTTTGATGGGCACCGTTCAGGCGGCCATCGCCAACGGTGTCCTCGATGCCGTCCGTGAAGGCATCATCCCCCGGGAAAAAGCCAACGACCTCGGCATCATCTATTCCGTCTGGCTCGATCCAGCTGTTTTGGACGAAGAAAAAGTCGACCACCAGTCCCTCTTCGAAGTTCACCGGGAAGCCACCGTCAAAGTCATCCGCAAAGCCATGCGTGGCGAGCCTACGATTGACCAGCTTTTGGACAATCAGTACAGCACCACGCACTACTTCCACCAACTCGGCCTGGATGGCGAACTTTGACCATTCCATTGGGGCGATCGCTCAGATTCCGTCCCTGCTTAACGCTCCCCGTATCTTCTTATTATGGAAGGATTTCAGGTATGAATCTTCGAGCCAGACTATGTCTCGCGTTGCTCACTTTGGTGGCTGGTTTCAGCCAACTGGCAATCGCTGACGGACCGGCTGACAATATCCCTGCAAACGTCCGCCGGATTCCAAAGATTGGTGTCGAAGTTCCTGCCGATGTTCGTGCTGATCTTGAGTCGGGCCTCAAAGAACTGAAATCGCAGATCGATGCACTCGCCCAGATGAACAACCCACAGACCAGGCAACTTCTTCCGGATGTGGAGATTTATTACAAGGCCGTTCACGATGCTCTCGAATATCAGGAATTCTTTGATGTCAAAGAGTTTGCAATCGCCAAGTCGTGGATCCAGCATGGCCTCGATCGGGCCACGGGCCTGAGGATCGGCAACCCCACCTGGCTGCGTGTCAAAGGGCCGGTGGTGCGCGGATATCGCTCAAAAATCGACGGCTCGGTTCAGCCTGTCGGACTGGTCATTCCAGATTCCTACGACCCCTATGGATCTGCCCGTCACCGAGTCGACTTCTGGTTCCACGGTCGCGGCGAAGTCATGTCAGAGCTGGCCTTTATGAATCAAAGGCACACCCAGAAGGGCCAGTTTACGCCCGCCGATACCATCGTGATTCACCCCTATGGGCGATACAACAACGCCTCAAAACTGGCCGGCGAAGTCGATGCCTATGAAGCTCTCGACATGCTGCGTGCCAACCACCGGGTGGACGAGGATCGAATCACCGTTCGCGGCTTCTCCATGGGCGGAGCCTCCGCCTGGCACTTTGCAGCCCACAACCCAACCGCCTTCGCCGCAGCCAATCCCGGAGCCGGTTTCAGCGAAACTCCCGACTTCCTTAAAGTCTTCCAAAAAGAGACCTTGCAGCCAACAGATTGGGAACGCAAGCTGTTCCGGATGTATGATTGCAACGAATGGGCCGAGAATTTTCGGATGGTCCCCACCCTGGCCTATTCCGGAGAGCTCGACAGCCAGAAACAAGCCGCCGATATCATGGCCGTGGCCCTGAAAAAAATCGGGATTGAACTGACTCATATTATCGGGCCTAAAACGGCTCATAAATTTGAGCCTGAAGCTGCTAAAGAAGTGGAACGACGGATGGACGCGATTGTCAAACAAGGCCGCGACCGCGTTCCGTCCAACATCAGTTTTGTGACCTACACCCTGCGCTATCCAACAGCCGCCTGGCTCACCATGACCGGCCTTGGCGAGCACTGGGAAAAGGCCTCGGTTGAGGGCAAGATTGAGGCAGGCTACCAGCGGATTCGCCTGACGACCAAAAACGTTACGAGCCTGAAAATCGACTTTGGCCCGGGCGACAGCCCATTCGATACAGGTCATGAAGTGGTGATCGACGGAGTCTCTCTGCCCGGCCCATCCGTTCAAAGCGACCGGAGCTGGTCCGCCAGCTTTCGCAAAGAGGGCGTTTCTTGGGTGAAAGGTGGCCCCGTCACCCGACTGGCCAAACGCCATGGGCTGCAAGGCCCTGTGGACGATGCGTTTATGGATAGTTTCCTGTTCGTTAGCCCATCCGGCAAAGCGGCTTCCGCCAAGGTGGACGAATGGTCGAAAGCCGAGATGGCTCATGCCCAGGAGCATTGGAGA
>CAMBZY010000194.1 GCA_945872325.1 Candidatus Kuenenia stuttgartensis
AGCAAGGCCGACTTTGCTTTGAAGAACTCGGCGGGCGGAGCGAAGATGGTCATGGTGCCGTCCTCGAATTCGACCTCTTCGACATCAACGTCGGCTGCAAACATGGCTTCGATCACTTTCTCCTCGTTGTCACCCTGGAAAGAAAGCACCGCCAGGTGATCGAACGACATGACAACGGATCCGTTGGCAGACAATTTGGAGTCGGACTTGTTGAAACAGGTGCGGAGATCCGAGATGGTTCGTGTGGGATTGTCGGTGAGGCAATCCACGATGATCAATGACCCGCCTGGCCCAAACCCTTCGTAGCGCATGGATTGGAAGTCCTCTCCACCAGCTCCGGCCGCCTTTTGGATCGCCTTATCAATCACATGGTTCGCGACGTTATCGCGTTTGGCTTTTTCGACGATAGCACGCAAAGTCGGGTTGGCGTCAGGGTCGGGCACCCCATTCTTGGCCGCCATGTAGAGCTGTCTGCCGTACTTCGAAAAGAGCTTGGATTTCTGAGCGGAAGTTTTGAAAATCGAAGCTTTGCGCTTCTCAAAGATTCTTCCCATGGGAATTCTGCCTTGTTTGTTTTCAGGTGACTAGGGATTTTCAGGGCAAGAGCCCCTCGATGAGACTCGTTTTTGTGAAGCCTATCGAAAGAGGAAGCGCGTTACTTGGATTGTACCGGAAATAGTACCCGGCAAGCTAGATCAAGCTGGTTCAACCTCTTGACGTAGGTCCAGGGTAAACGGAGTCGTTCGGGAATCCGACTAAGGAACGGGCAAAAATAACATCCGTTTATTAGCGAACCGTGGGCTAGAGCCATGCGGTTAGTAGTTTCTAGCCGGTCTTGGCGATAGCCCCGGTTCATCGTGGTTGGTTTAAAAAAACGAAAGTTATTTATTTTAGCCTGATTCTAAGCACCAATTCGTGCCAAAAGGCCTTCGTAAGAAGCAGTGAGTGCCCATAACAATTTTTCTTTGCCTCCAGAATCAGGATGCTGTTTTGCTAATGCATTGAGGTATGCAGACCTTAATTCCGAAGTATCTGCTGGTATTGCAGATAGCCCCAGAATCGTTAAGTCGATATCTTCCGAAGACCCGATAATCGCTTTAAATAGTTTCTTTAGAATTCCTGAGTTCGATTGTATTCCTGTTTGTATTTGATATTTAGCTTTGACCGACTCTGCTTTTTGATATTCTTCAACCCGACTCTTTTGATTCTCTATCGCCCGTTTTGATGCCACGGAATACCCTGATTTAACGGTCGCTTTCTGGATCTGTTCCGCACTAATCAATGCAGGTCGTTCGATTTCGACTAGATCACCAGTTGCCAGAAGGACTTCTCCTGCACAATCCAGAAGTTGGCGATTTTTGACGTATGGGAAGAAGACCCCATCTTTACGCATCCATTCCGCGATGGCTTTCAGGTTCTGTGTCGATACCTTTTGCGATGTCATAAAACACCCCAAATGATTACTGTCACATAGATTCAGAGTCGTTCAATGTTGATCGTGGTGGCTCTGACAGATCAGCTCAATATATTCAATCATGTGTAAAAATACGTGTCAATACGGTGAAACCAATTCCTAAACATTTTCTTATCCGACGCGGATTTTTCATGTATATTTGATAAGGTCATCATCAACCGTTGGATCATCGGAAAGCAATTCATGTATCGTCATAAGCAACAACGCAAGTTGTACTTAAGCCATGAAATACTCGATTCACGTGAGTTGCTTGCAGTCGCTCCAGCTCCTCTACGAATCGTGCAAAATCTAGCCGAAACGGTCACTTACAAAACGACATCAGTAGGCCCACCGTTAAAACTCACGATTATCAAGCCAAGTTCAGCATCTGTAAGCTCTTCTGGCGTGCCGATCGTTTTTGGGATTCATGGTGGTGGGTGGGTGAAATTTGATCGCAACAACATTCTGTCCGATCTAAGATATGTTCCAACAAATGGTTACGCTCTAGTTGCGCCTGATTATTCGCTGGCAACAAGTCGAAAACCGTCTTGGCCGAACAATTTGACGGATCTCCAAGACGCACTCGATTGGACCGTCAAAAACGGTGTAGAACGCGGTCTCGACACATCAAACATCACTCTGGTGGGCCAGTCTGCCGGTGGTCACTTGGCGGCGATGCTCGCCATTCGTGTGAGCGAACAGCGAGACTCCTTGAATGGGCCACTTGTCGATCGTCTGATCGACGTCAGTGGACCGATGAATTTGCCAAGGCTTATTGGCGAAAGTAGTTTTGCGGCTGGTCGTGCTAAAACCATGCTGGGTATGAGTTATGATGAAAATCCAAGTTTATGGAAGACGGCATCTCCAGCTTTACAGCTCGAGGCGAATCCAAAAATCAAGATGCCTGTGACACTGATCATTCAAGGGACAGTTGATCCTGTCGTTCCGATCAACCAATCGACAGAATTTCAGAATCAGTTGGTGAAACTGTCTGCAATGTCAAGACTTGAGAAAATTATAGGTGCTGGGCATGACCTTTTAAAGGGTGCAATTGCCTCAAAAACGCGAAAGCTGATTCTGGACTTTTTGAAAAATGGAGTGTGAAAAATCATCTACGATCTTTATCCCTTTCATTGTAAGGACTTGTATTTAATCGTCGAGATGTTTTTGCCGATTGAGAATCAAGGCTAAATTCAAACGAGTTCCGCTATGGGGCTGGCGTTTTGTTCCACCAGGGATTGTGGCCGGCCTTCAATATCGTTCACCCAAGTGTTTGCCACATCAATACCTAGGTTTTTATAGAGAGTCGCGTAGATCTCACCAAAAGTGACAGGGCGGGAAATGGCTTCTCCCGCAATTCGGTCGGTAGCACCGATCACCTGTCCTGATTTCATCCCACCTCCAGCCATGATGGCCAGATTGACCTGTGGCCAGTGATCGCGCCCGACCTGGCCGTTGATCTTTGGAGTGCGTCCGAATTCGCCCATCACGACAACCGAGCAGTGTTCAGCCAGACCTCGAGCGTGAAGATCCTCGACAAGCGCGCTCAGGCATTGGTCGAGGGCGGGGAAGTCCTCTTTTTCGCGCTGGAAGATCGAGTTATTGGCACCGCCGTGCCAGTCCCATTTGCTGTAATTCAGGGTAACCACTCGGACACCGGCCTCGATAAGCCTGCGTGCCATGAGAAGACTTTGGGGCACGCGAGGTGCTCCGTTTTCGTCGATGAAAACCTTGGGATTGCCGGTACCATAACGGGCCACGGTACGGGGATCTTCCTTGCTCAGATCAAGAGCATCAGCGACTTTTGACGAGGTCAGAAGGCTGAAAGCCTGTGAGTTGAAGGTGTCCATGGATTGCATCGAACTATGAGTGTCCGCAAATCGGCGGGCATTTTCGAGCGTCTTCATCAATGTCTTGCGATCCGCCAGCCGATCGACGGTGATTTCACGCACGCCGAGTTCTTTGCGACCTGGATCGATGGGCCGATAAGGGGAAAATGATGTCCCCAGAAAACCTGCTCCAGGTTCGTTGTAAGGCGGGTGGGTGCAAGGATAACAGAGGCTGATGAAGCCTGGTACAGCGGGTTCCACATGGCCCTGCAGCTTTGCGATAACCGAGCCGAACTGAGGCCAGTTTCCACCGGGTTTTGGCTTGAGCGGGTCGCGTCCGTTAAAGACCTGCACGGCATCGTGATCGATCTGGTTGCCAACGAGGGAGCGAATGATGGTGAATTTATCCATCATTTTGGCCATGAGGGGGAATGCCTCACAGATCTCGATACCGGGAACGTTGGTCGGGATCGGCTTCCAGGGCCCCCTGATTTCGGCAGGTGCATTTGGCTTGAGATCGAACATATCCTGATGCGGCGGGCCGCCGACCAGGTAGATGAAAATCACCGACTTTGTGGATGATCGAATCCCTGCCTTGGCCTCGTCACGCAGCAATTCGGAGAGGCTCAGGCCACCAACTCCGAGTGAGCCGATCTTGAGGAACCCTCGACGAGAAGTGCGAGTTGGATGGATCATTCGGGCACCACTGTTTCAGGAAGGGGAGTCACAAGCAGGATCGGGCAGGCAGATCGTCTCAAATCAGAATGGCTTATGACTTGAGATAGAGTCGAATCTGTATACCATTATGCGCGATAGGTGGATTTGAACAACCCCCATCGGTTTTTAATTTTTCGGTTCTTCGCTCTGAACAGTCCATCCGCGAAAAAAGCTGTAACCTCTTAATAATTTAGACAATCCGTCACTTTTTAACCATAATAGTGATTATCGGACGCTTGTTTATGATCCGGATTTATCTTGGCGAGCCTCTGCCCCTGTTCGATACAACAAATTCATGTTAACCTATGGATACAGATAGGGTTTGGAATGACGTTCGAAGGGATTGAAACGCATGGATGCCAAGTTCACAGGTTCAGCCTGTTCGGCGGTTCCCAAAAGTTTTTCTTATTTGAAGTGGCTATGCGTCGCTCTGATCGTGATCGGATTCCATTCCAGACGCCTCACAAAACCAACCATTTTAGGTGACGATGTCATCCGGCTGGTCGATGCCCGCACCCTGCCCTTGATGAAACAATTATTTCGACCGTTCAGCGAACACGTTGCCCCAGGGTTTGAACTGGCCACTGCTGCCATTGTCCGCGTCTTTGGAAATCATCTGAATCTGATACCAACCGCATTCACTTTATTTGCGTTAGGATCATGGCTCTTATTTCTCGCCGTCATGGCCGGATGGGTGCGTCAGATTACAGGAAGTGCCGATATCGCAGCCATGACAGTGGTCTTCACGGGAGTATCATCGGCCTGCCTGGAAGTGCCCTGGTGGTTCTCGGCCGCCACTTACAGCCTCTCAGCCGCCGCCATTTTTGCCGTCCTCTGGGCCATCTCTTATACATTACATTCGGAAATCATAAATATCGACAAGAAATGGAAGTCGCAACTTGTCATGGCGGTTCTGATCGGATCACTCACAGGAGCTTCCATGAGCTTCTCGGCGCTCGGCCTGATGGCCGTGATTCTTGGCTCGATTGCTGCGATTATTAAAACAGGTTTTTCTAAATCATCGTTCATTAAAATCGGTGCCATTCTCTCAGGCCTTGGTGGTTATATGTGGGCATGCCAATTTCTCGGCGGTGATTTAATCGACGCAGCTGCCAAGAATAATCGTCACATGACCGATATCATCAGAGGGCTCACTTATGCCATTGCTGTGCCGGGCGGAATCACATTTCCTCTGTTTTTTGGTGTGGATGCCCGCTGGTTGACTCACCATTTTCATTGGCTGATCGGTATCGGTTTGTCCGTCATTTGCATCGGTTCCATTTGGACTGGCTACCGATTCAGATGTTATTCCAGGCAGGTGATGTATTTGATCCTGAGCCTTATATTCGCTCCCTATCTTGTGATTTATCCGACGCGAGCGGGGCTGGTTTCCGATGGAAGATGGGCTGAGCCAGATTTTCTCTATTTCTGGACCTCACGATATCATCTTTTCGCAATTGTGGGGCTTGCCATATTTTTTTCGTCACTCATAAACAAGGCCCTAATCTGCATACCCAAATCAGGCGTGCGTGAATTCATGAAGGTCTGTATTTGCATCATCGCAGCCATCCTTCAGAGCAGAAATACGCTACACTGGTCGTGGATGATGGATCAGCCGGATCAGGCAGGAACACTCTCAGCCTTAATGCAACTACAGGCAATGGCAGATGAAGTGGGCGTGCCTGAATCGCAGCTTATTCGAATATTTCCACCGGTTCGGCGGGGCTGGAATGCATCGGTTCTGGAACTCCGGCCCGATGCTTTTCCACTAGTCAGGCTGATCTCAAAACGTGTGGATGATGACAGGATTGAGACTCAAAGCGACGAACTGGTATCGGAACGAATTTATCGAGCGATTGGTCAGGAGAATTGGCTAATCCTGAAGTCAGGCCGGCTTTTGAATCTGGATTCCATTAAGACTCAGCAGAATGGTCAGGAAATCATCGTCAAAGCTGATGTTCTGGAAAAGGCTGAGCAGGAAGGGCCAACTCGATGGAAGATTCTCGATTATGGTGGTTATCTCGAATTTTCGATTTCTGATTTTAAAAAGACGGAATCGATCATTCTCGAATCCGTGAAAGCCGATGGGCCGATTGCATTTCAATGGACGATGAATTCGGAGTCGTGGGACGACCGAAGATCGGCATGGTTTGAAACCAAGACGATGGACAATCAGCCTGTGCCTGAGCGTTTCTCATTCTCAAAGGCCGATTTCTTTGCCAATCCAACAATTGGCGAAGAGGCTGGCAGAACTGTTCGATTGCGAGTCAAGCCAGTCAGGCCCGGACCATTTAGAATAGGACGGGTGATGAGAGTGGATACGACTGTGCCGTAAGCCATTTCTTTTATTTGGAATACTTCTCTAGAAATGGCTTTTCAAAGAAATGCCAACTGGCCGATGCGCACAGGCAGGTCAG
>CAMBZY010000195.1 GCA_945872325.1 Candidatus Kuenenia stuttgartensis
GATCCTGGCGTTTTTACATCAAGTATGACGTGAACTCGCGGATCAACCTTATCTGTGGAAATGGCACCTGAGGTTTCCAGAAGTACACGCTTGCCGGCATCGCAGCAGCGAGTCATCAGGCTGTAAACTTCGTCCTGCAGGAGAGGTTCGCCGCCGGTGAACTCCACCATAGAGCCACCCATGGCCATGATGGAATCGAAGATCTGGTCGGGAGTCATCGCCTTGCCTTGATTAAAGGCATGTGCCGTGTCGCAGTAATTGCACCTCAACTGGCAGGCTGTCAGGCGCACAAAAACGCACGGCCAGCCAGCCCAAATGCTTTCGCCCTGAAGACTTCGGTAAATCTCGTGAACAACGAGTGTGCCAGGTTCTCGGCCGCTGATGGAAGCCAGACGGCTGGTCATCACGGTTTTGGATTCGGCAGCGATCTTCAGGTCGGCATTCGCCGTAACGGACATGGGCAACACTCGTTCAGCAACAATCTGGCATCGGGGCAAACTACTTTCGTTAGTATATCGCCTCTGGCCTCGAACGTCCTGAAAATTTGAATGAACTGGCTTTGATTCCCATAATTTCCTGCCTTACATAAAGCCTCAGTGAATCAATCCCTCGACTTGAAACCGCGTAAAGGCATGAGAATCTGGAATCATCGAGCCTGCAATGAGTTCGGGAACGGTTTTGGCTAAAACAGAGGCTTCGTCATGCTTGCCTTCGGCGGCGAGTATCACGGCCTCGACCATGACTTGGTCGCATTTTTCTACAAGGCCGCCTTGAGATATTTTCAGGAGCTGTCGAGCCTCCTCGGTTTTGCCTTCCCGGGCGTGAAGCCAGGCATCCATAACCTGATAACTGGCTCGAACAAGAATTGGTGTTTTGTCTAAGCCTGACATGAGTTCCGTCATATAAGAGCGGGCTTTTTCTAGATCGCCACTGTCAGCTGCGGCCAGGAATCCAAAATAGCGACCTCTGGCGAACATTTGATCGTCAGGTTCTGCACGCAATAAGATGTTTAAAGGTAATGGGTTACATTCTGACGGTCGTTTGCCGGTAGCCACTTCGCTGGATAGTTCCAGTGCTGCCACATAAATCTCTACCTGTTCGGGTTTGCCACGACTCAACAGATTAATCGCGGCTCCGTCTGTCAAATATCCTGCCACACTTCTTGGAATGATGGATATCACAAAAATAAAAAGGCTTATGATGCCCATGAGCCAGAAGCAACTGCCCGGGATTGATGACGTTAAGCCTGCCAGAAAAGCTATGGAAATTGCGACTGCGCCCCACAAAAGGCTGGCCAATGGACCGCCCCAAAGCATGGTGAGATATGCCTTTCGCAGATCCAGCCCAGGGATTGGCGCCATGCCTGCGATGCCACCCAAGCCTAAACCAGACTTGAACATGGGGCGAATGGAGAGGCTTCGCTCACCTTTTCTGCGAATCTGAACTGGCCAGAATAACATGAACGCGAAACGAAAACCGGCCCTAAGTCCAGCCAGGACATGGCCCAGTTCGTGCCATGCGACTGCTAGAACGAAGGCCAGGATATATCCACCCATGATCAAGCCGAAGTAGATTATGGGATTCGTATGCTGATTCGCTTTTATGGCATGAGCGATAGGCCAGACTGAGGCAAAGCCAATCAAGCCACCGATACTCAATTGCAAAAGTTTTGCCAAGATTCGTTTCACGAGGAGTATCGCTTTTTATCAACGCCCGTGTTTGACAAGATTCTGAACGCGGACCGATTCTGACTTCACGAATTCGACGTCGAGGAACGGGTCAGGGCTGATTCGCTGGAACCGGACCATGCCGTTCGGGTCGATGATGAAAAGGCCGTGGAGGGGGACGTTCTCAAAGTCGTCGAAAGCTTGATACTGCTTGAAGATGGAGAGGTCAGAGTTGGCCAGGATGGGCATCGGGAACTTCACTCCATCAGCGTTGTTTTTCAGCTCTTTTGACTTCTCCAAGTCGTCAGTACTGATGGCGATGACATCTGAACCAGCCTTTTTTAAACTTTCCATTTCCTTGCCGAATAGCTGTAACTGCTGCATGCAGTGGGCGCACTTGCCACCAAGGAAGAAGATCAGGATGGTGTTTCGGCCTGACGCTTTTCGATCCGACATGCGCCAAAGCTTGCCACTGGTTTCAGGCAACTGAAATTCGAGAGAAGGTGATGGGTGCCAGGCGAGTGGTCCCAGATTGGTGAGGTCGATGGGATTGGCCACAACGGGTTTCGTCGCATTCGGGTCAACCGGTTCAGCCCAGCCCTTTGACTTCCAGTCCGCCCTTATCGCTGTAAGTCTTTTGTTTATTAGAGTTTCCTTGTCTGCATGACGAATCATTGGGACTAGCTTCAGATAGGCTTCCTGAGCCTTCTTCGATTTCCCAACTGTTTGCAGTACCTCAACATATCTGGCCAGTGGTTGATACTGATCCTGGGCTTGGTCTGTAGCTTTCTTGGCCTCTGTCTCGGCAAAACCAAAGTTGCGTGCAGAGAGATGTAAAGTCGCCAACTGGCTGGACTTGATCCCGGCTTTCGTGAACTTTTCGAAAGCAGGGCCCACCTCGCCCGCCATTAAGTCGCTGTAGCCCTGAAGTTCGGTCATCACGTTCTGAGAGGCAGCCAGCAGGGCCTTGTCACGCTGCTTTTCTTCCTTCTTTTCCTGAGCGTCGATCACGGCTTTGACTTCGCTGATCTGCTTGGTCAGCAGAGCTTTATCGTTTTTGGCAAAAGCCGCTTGCCCCAAGGCCTGCCACTTCATGCGCTGTTCAATCGGGAGGTCGGAAAAGTCCAGCAGGCCGCTCTGGACATCTTTGATCAGATCATCCCAAAGCTCATATCTGACATAGAGTTCTGTCAGGCGTGCCCGGCCATTTCGCTGGCTTGATCCACCGTCGTTCTTATGGTTTTTGGCGGGGTCCCGGGGCTGATCCACAAGATCTCGCGAAACGGTAAGAGCGTCTTTAAGCCGGCCAATATTGGAGTAAGTCGTGGCCAGCCACTGGTTATTGTGTGCGTAATTGTGGATTTCAAAAGGCATGACTCGGTCGCTGATCATATAGGCATGATCCACCCGAGCCGAACCTTCCTGTTGGTAAGCTGCTTCTGGGTAACGCTTTAGGCCGCTAAAGGTGTGGCCAGGCATGTGCCATGCGTGAGCAATTCCAGGGGCAGTCGAGGCAAATGTCTGAGCCGATTTTACAGCTCTGCCAGGGTTTACGCCGTCCCAGAGGTGAATGGTGTAGTGATGGGCGCCGGGATGATTCGGCTGCTTGTTCTTCACGGTTTCGATGACGATGTCAACAGCTTTGCGGTTCCCGACTCCGCCGTTCACGCGACCACCTTCCCAGGCAGCCTGAGCATACCAGGCTCGGGCATTGATATCGTCGGGATAATCTTGAATGATCTGATCAAGCCCATCCTGCCAGCCGTTGCGGCGTGTTTTCTCATCCGTGCCAACTTTGTGAAACTTTTCCAGAGCGTCTAGATATGCGAGTTCCTTTGGAGTGATTTTGACGTTGGCCACGACTTTGCGAGCCTCGGCCAGAAATCCGTTGGCACGCTTGGGATTGTTCACATTCGACATGGCCATGCCCCAGTAAGCCATCACGCATTTGGGATCGATTTTGGCTGCCTGGCGAAACGAACGTTCTGACTCAAAGTAATAGAATGAATGAAGTTGCGCAACGCCCTGGTTGATAAACTTCTGGGCTTCAGGCGAGGTGGTGGTCACAGGAAATGGCGATTCCCCTTGGCCAGGTTTCAGGACGGCCGCTCGCCTTGGGCCTTCGTTGAAGGCTTCTGCATGCAAAGAATGGCCAGCGGCCGGAACAGAGGGGTTCGTGGAACTGGCCGGGGCGGTGACCTTTGTTGGAGAGCCTTCCTGTGCGGCGATGTTCAAGAGTGTCAGAGAATTGCTGTAAGGCAATCCAATGGATAGTATTAGCAATATATTACGAAACGACCGTCGGGATTTGGTTCGCATCATGATTCAGGCCCCACTCAGAATGGATGAGTTGTTGGTCGAGCTTGGTCGTTGTTCAACCTATTTGTTTCGCTGTACTGTATCAAGAAATGTAGGCTGAGGTTAAGATGACTTCACCTGAGTGCGGTTCGATTATACCGTTTTTCGCAGTTGGCTTATGCTCAAGGAACTTCTGGCATGGCATTTGAAATTGAATCGAAATATCGGCTGGCTGACCAGGGAGAAACCCTCAGGCTCGAATTGACCAGGCTTGGAGCCAATTCCAAAGACGGTTATGTCGTCGCTGATACATATTTCAGTCACCCATCGAGAGATTTTGGGGCCACTGGAGAAGCGTTCCGAATCCGCCGTGAGGGGCCTCACAATTTGATGACATATAAAGGCCCCAGGATGGCATCGGTAGGGGTAAAAACACGCACAGAGATTGAAATTGGCCTGACCGAAGGCTCTGCCAATTTTGATGGCGCGAAGTCGATGTTTACTGCCATGGGTTTTGCGGAAGTCCTGACGGTAAAAAAGTTTAGAGTGCCATTTCAGCTAGTTTTTGAAGGTCGGAAAATCGCCGTGGTTTTGGATAACGCAGGCGAGTTGGGCTATTTCGCGGAAGTGGAACTGGTGATTGAGGATCCGTCCGAAGTTGCGGAAGCAGAGCTACTTATCAAAGCCATTGCCGCAGAGCTTGGACTTACGCAATATGAGCCTAAGTCCTATCTAAGGATGTGGATGGAGCGGGCAGGGCTAAGGATTTGAACAAGATCTTTTCGAGAATCCGAATCGTTCAATCCGGATCCTTGACGCATCGAAATCCGAGGTGGTTGGCGCCTGAGTCGATCGCACCTTTGCCCCGGGCGGCTGGCAGATAACGAATGCAGTAGAGGTCGCTGCACAGGAAAGATCCACCCCGGTGGACCCGCTTGGGAACGCCTGGCTCCTGAGGGTCGAAACTGTCGGCAGGGCCTTTCGGGTCCTTGGCCGAAAAATTCTTATAGGCATCGGGCCGGTACCAGTCAGAGCACCATTCCCAGACATTTGCCGACATGTCAAAAAGTCCGAAGCCGTTTGCTGGATAGGACTTCACCGGTGCCGTGCTGTAAAAACCATCGACTTTTGAATTGGCATTTGGGAAGCCGCCCTGCCAGTTATTGCTCATCCACTTGCCACTTGGGTTCAGTTCGTCGCCCCAAACGTACTTTTGACGTTCCAGCCCGCCTCTCGAAGCACGTTCCCATTCGGCCTCGGTTGGGAGTCGTTTGCCAGCCCATTTGGCATAAGCTATGGCATCTTCGTATGCGATTTGAACTACGGGGTGATCCATGCGATCTGCAATCGAGCTTTCAGGCCCTTCCGGATGTCGCCAATCTGCGCCTGGTTGCCAGCGCCACCACTGGAGGAAATCGTCGAGCGGCACTTCGGCGGCTGGGGGTGTAAAAACGACCGAACCTGGAACCAGTAGCTTGGGATCAGCACCGGGATAATCCTCAGCCTTGGGAGCGATTTCGGCCACGGTTTTATAGCCTGTGGCTTTGACAAAGGCTTCGTACTGGCGGTTGGTCACCTCGGTCTGATCGATCCAATAGCCGCTGAGTTCGATTTCACGAACGGGCCGAGCATCTGGCATGGTAGAGTCGTCAGCCCCCATCCAAAACTTTCCGGGCGCGATCCAACTCATCCCTTCCGTAGCTTTCGTAGGCTTTGGTTCTGAGCCAGAAGTGCTTTTTGTTTCAGTGCTTATGTTTGCTGCCAATCCCAGTGGACGCGAAGGCGGGTCGCACAATGCCGGGGCAGCGGCTACGGAAATGGGCTCGGGTTTTGGAGGGTTTGACTCTGTGGTCAAGGACTTAGGATTTTCCTGACATCCCCAAAGCGAAAAAACGCATGAGACCAGTACGGCATGACCAAGGGCAAGATTTTTTACTGGTTTCATCTGCGAAAGTGCCTTGCCTGAACATTGACCGAAGGTTGTTATCATGGGAGTCAATGATGTGATTATCCAAAAGCGGATGACGTACCGCTAGAGTCTCCTGCTGGAGAAGTTTTCGGAACATGATCTGGTTGGTCCGCCTCGAGGCTCGCGAAATCGAGTGAATTTTGCGGTGATTCAATAATTTCAAAACTTGGAATAAAACTTGTTAAAGCTATTTGTCATAAAGGGAAAGAGGGGCAGGGCAGGAGCTTGACTGACGGGTAATTTTTGATCAATGGCCCACAAGATCTGAAACATATCTTATGATTAGGTAAGTTGACACTTATGACGCATGGTGTCAAGCACCGGGGTTCGCTACGATCCTGCCGACACGAGAATTGTCGGAAATGGATTAGAAGTCCGGTTATAAGATCAGAAAAAAGAAAAACTGACGAACCGGATCCCATAGCCATGCAACTCGA
>CAMBZY010000196.1 GCA_945872325.1 Candidatus Kuenenia stuttgartensis
TCAACTGAATCTGGAGATCCCTGCAGCCGAACAGGTGCGCGAAGTTCCAGGCCTTGGTAGTGAAGGACTTGTGGCAAATGAGCGGATTCGCATGGGCAGCCACCGTTACCTGGATCAGGAGGGGGTCTGTGAGCCCCAATTTCATGACCGTCTGGTGAATGCCGAAACGGGTGTGGGAACTTCTGTGGCCATTGCCGGTGCCGCTGGACCTCTGGGCTGGATTCGGCTGGCCGATCAGCCAAGGGGTGAAGCGATTGGTGCTTTGGAAGAACTTAAAAAGCTTGGTGTGCGGACTTTAATGCTGACTGGCGATAACCAGTCGACTGCTAAATCGGTGGCGGCCTCGCTCGGAATTGCCGAAGTAAGAGCGGAGCTGATGCCTGAGGAAAAGGCCAAAATTCTGTCAGAGCTAGTGAGCGAGTTTGGGATGGTTGGGATGGTTGGAGATGGTGTAAACGATGCTCCAGCCTTGGCATCGGCGACGGTTGGGATCTCGATGGGTTCGATCGCCAGCGCAGTGACGAGTCAAACGGCAGACGTGGTTCTGATGAACGACAACCTGAACTCTCTACCGCAACTGATTCGACTGAGTCGTAAGACTTTACGTGTGATTCGGGCCAACGTAATTTTCGCGCTTGGTTCCAAATTCATCGTGATGATTCTGGCGGCCGTGGGGATCGCCCATTTCTGGCTTGCGATGATGGCCGATGTGGGTGTCAGCCTGATTGTTGTGGCCAATGCCTTGCGATTATTGCGATACGAACCGAAGTCGATGACGCATTCCAAAACTTAAACCGCGATCAAACACAGAAGTGTAATTCAGACGCTTTAGTTCCTTGATATCCGCTGACATGGCTTAAAGATCCATCGCGGTTTGTTGCTGGCCAAACGAACCCGCAGCGCGAGCAAGGGTCGCATTAGTGAATGACCAGGCCAGCATAATCACCTACAAATCAAAGTGTTGCATCATCAACATCGTTTCAGGGACGCTCAGCCCTTGCTGGCGCGGCCGGTTAGTTTGGGCGGATGAGCCGCACCCCGTCAGGTCAGTGGAGGGCTGATGCCGGATATCGGGGTGAGTTGGTTTCCAAAAAGATTCGCTGGATTTTTTACTCTTCAGGGGATAACCCGTCACCTGTACTGGATTTGAGGTTCGCCAGTGGGATCACGCGTGGCAAACGCTCTAGACGAGCACCAAGACCTTGGCCGATGCCTTCTGTCTGAATCGCAAAATCAGAGGGCTGCAACTCCCAGATCGGTCGTTGGGCGGACCTGAAATTTCTCGTGAATCCCAAGTCACCATGAAGGGCCTGTGTATCCTGGGCAGCTCGGGTCAGCTGCCATTCCTCGCGGTTCTGGCGACGGGCCAGCATGCCTGAAAGGTCGTTCTGATCAAGCCGATAGGTCTCCCACTGGTGATATCCGACCTCGTCGCCTTCCCAGGTAATGCAATCTTTATCGAGATGATTCGGGTCGCCGTCACGCACTTCCAGGAGTGGACTCTCCCGGGATGGATCGCCTGCTAGAATCGTGCGCTGGAGCTTGCATTCCAGATGAGGTGGCTCGCCGGGCCCCCGGCCTTGGAAGATTGTCGCCAGATTGGTACCCAGAATGGCAGTGGTTTGTGTCATTTGAAGACGGGTGGTTTGAGACGTTTCCAGACGCCCAGGGGCTTGAATGGTCAGCAAAGATCGACCAATCACGGCCAGTGTGCCTGTCAATTCAAGCTCGTTTCGCACATTGCCGGGGCTGCGAAAAAGGCCGCCTGAAGTGCGTACAAGGCTGTCGATCAATCGCACTGTGGCCCGTGGACTGGTGGCTTCCTCGAAGTTCGTTGAATCCGGACCAGTCATTGCAAAAACAGTCAGGTCGGTTCGCGATCCACGCACGGTCAGGGTGCAATCTTCAAACACAAGTTGTCCGCCACTCATCACTTCGAACAATCGCTCCTGAGCAGGTTCATTGGCATCCCACTCAATATCAAGGCCTCGTAAACGGACCGTGACACCGGAATCAATGGTCCATCTTGCCATGCCTTGCATCTGCGATTGATTTTGACTCTTGAAAATCAGACGAGGGCGAACGGCACCTGGTTCTGCACTAAAAACCCATTTCCCACTCTTCATTCTCATCACATTGGTGAGATTGATCTGTCCACCAGATGCGAGCGATATGGACGCCCCCTGGGCCAGATTTTTCCGAATCGCGTCCTGAAATTCAGACGTTTCGACCACCTCGCGAACCAGCGCCGTAGAATCGTTATTTTCAGACGTCACCGAACGGGCCGAACCGGATGTGCCCTTGGTGATCGCCGATTTTTGATCCGTCAGGCCAGTTCGCGTATTGTTCGCTATAAGTGCTTCGTCAGTCAGTGATTTCGTTAAGCCCTCGGCGGCTTGGGATGGCTGAGGAACGACCCGATTCGCCACCTCCTCAGTCCCATCTTCCGATCGGCCTTCCACCTGCATCGGCATCGGCATGGGCATCGGCATTGGGGGAGGAGCCGTTGCGACCAATTCTGGCTGGTCGATGGCTCCTGTGACTGCTGGCTTGGTGATTGGCTTTTCCGGAGTTTTGACGGAAGCCGATTTCTCGACAGGCTTTAAAGTGGCACTTGTACTGTTTTGAACCGGTGACGTATTCGCCAATAATTCTGGCTCATCCAATCGCGCAATCAGCTTCGGCTCAGCCCATCCACGAACTCCGGCCGAGAGGTTTGACCACGGGCCTCGATTCAGTGAGAAAGCGTCTGCCCATCGGCCTTTAGCAGCCAGTAGAGATGAATCCGATGGGCTGTAGACAGACTGTTTGGTCGATTGGCTACCTTGTTCGCGAATCGTTGAATCGGATTTTGTCCAGGAATCAAAATCGAGGATTTCTTCGTTGAATCGGGTGGATTCCATAAAGGTGGTCACTTCACCAAAAATATTCCCTCTCCCAAACCAATCAATCCGGCTCGGCCTTCGACTACTCAACAAACTGATCTGCCCACCGGGCCGAGGCGCGAAAATACAGTCCTGTGCACGAATCCTTGCTGCTGCACTATTTAGCTCAAGAATTGGGGTCCAGCCAGTCGCCATCACACTGACGTGATCAAGCTGGATCAGGCACGGCCAAGGCGTCTCTTTGTCGCCAGAATCCACCCAGATCAATGGCTCTGAACTCAGGTGCGCTGTGTCGGAAATCGAGAGATCCACCGGTCCGTCTGCATTAATCGCCACACGAGGGCCTAAAAACCGGCAGTTTTCGATTCGTACTGGTCGCCAGGCAAGCTTTTCCGCACGTGCATCATTGACTCGTAGTCTGACAAAAGCGGTCGAGTCCTTGTCAGGTGTTTGGTCCGCCAGAATCCGGACATCACGCATCACCAGATCACATTCCTCTGCCGAGATCGCCGCATCAAGCCAGTTTCCCGAATCTCCGCGAATATCAAATGTCATGCCCTGCAAGAGGATACGGCTATCGCTAAAGCGCAATAAAATCGAATCTCTGGCCGCTTTCTCTTCAGGCTGATTGCCGTCAGGCACAATCACAGGCAGAATATCCTGATCCGATTTAATCGTTAAATCACTACGAATGATTGGTTTGACATCGCCTGGATTCAGCCTGTAAGGTCCAGCCGAGGTTAAAGTAATGACCGATCCTGGATTGGCTTCGTTCAGGGCCTTGGCCAGCGAAGGCCCATCTGTGACCCGGAAGTTCGCTGGAGCAGACTGCCGGGGCTTCATCACAGGTGCGACAGGAATTGTTGCGGCCTGTTCTGGGCTGTCACGCTTGTCGACTTGTTTTGTAAACCCTTGTTTAGTAAGAGTCTCTGTCGAATTTGCAGGCGCTGGATTGGGGGCTGGATCGTCGCCCGCCATCCATGAAACAAGTGTCACCAGACTCGCCATGACCAGAGCGGGTGCCAGCCATAACCTGATCCCTCGTAAGGAAGTCGGTTCAAATTCAGGAGCTGGATTGGCGATCGGTTCTGTACGTTTTCGTGACTGAATCAGCTCTTTCAGTTCTTTGGAGCAGATTTCTGCAGAGGATGGCCGATCGGCAGGCGATTTTGCCATCAATCGGGTCACAAATGCTGAAATTTCAGGCGAAACCTTGGGATTGAATTGCGATAAATCAGGTGGAGATTGCTCTTGATGCTGAAGCAGTTTCTGCACCACATTCTGGCCGGGAAATGGTGGAACTCCTGCCAGCATATGGAATATGGTGCACCCCAGCGAATAAAGGTCGCTACGGATATCGACATTGCGAGGGTCGCGGGCCTGCTCAGGGCTGATGTAATCAAACGTGCCCAGAGTTACGCCTGTCTGCGTCAAATCCACATGCCCCTGAGTCTCGTAACGCCGGGCCAGGCCAAGATCGACCAACTTCACTTGCCCACCAGGAGTTACGATCAAATTTGAAGGCTTGATATCGCGGTGCACAACGCCCCTGTGATCCGCATGGGCCAGAGCATCGGCCACCTGACTTGACCAATCGAGCACCAGTTCAATATCCAATTGCCCGCGATCGTCGATCCACTGGCGAACCGTCCGCCCTTCGACATATTCAAAGGCCAGATAATAATAGATCCCGTCATGTCCTAAAGCATGAATGCGAGCGATGTTGGGATGATCGAGCTGGGCAGCGGCCTTGCCCTCAAGCAGGAATCGCTGGAGAACTTCGCTGTCCTGCGACGTCTTGGGCGGCAAAATTTTCAGGGCCACCATACGCTCAAGTGAAAGATCCTGAGCCGCATAAACCGTGGCCATTCCGCCCACTCCAATCGGTGGGCCAAGCTCGTAATTTCCAATCCTCACGCCTGCAACTGGCATCTGTTCGGATCGGGATGCATCCGAAAGTTCTAGCCGTGTCGCGCCTGAATCCGTTCCGGACGAAGATGTTACAATCGTTGCATTAGATTTCACAACGGTCGGTGGGTCGTTGTTATTCACTTCTGTGGAAGTCAACGAACGACCGGACAGTGTGACCGAATCCTTCAGTAAATCAGATTTTTCAGGATCACTCATGATAGGAACTCCGTCTCCTTATCCCTGGAGATTCGATCCAAGTCGAACCACACTGGCCTGAGATATTTTTAGAGCCGGAACCGGCTATTCTTACGGTCGAGTGCCGTCTACCTATAGAAGAGGCAGTTCATACTAGACTGGAACTCTCTGCCGTGTCAATCCTCGCCCGTGATTTCCATATCGATCAAAAATACTCCTCAAGAAAATTCTAACTCCTTTATGAGGATAGTGTTGAGAGACATTGTCAATCACTCCTTCAGGTGTATTTCTACCAAAGATATTCCTATGATATAGATAAGATACGGTCCATGGAACGATTTTGGGACACACACTTTGATGTCAGAACCCGTCTTAAAGCATGCCGTCGTCCTGCTCTCCGGTGGCATGGATTCCACCACCACTCTGGCTGAAGCCAAAGCCGCTGGCTTCACCTGCCATGCTTTGACCGTCGAGTATGGTCAGCGCCACACACACGAACTAATTGCTTCAAACCGAGTTGCACAAGTGTTTTCTGTCAAAGATCACAAAACGATTTCACTGGACCTGAGACTCTTCGGCGGCAGCGCCCTGACAAGCGATATCAACGTACCCAAAGATCGATCCGAAAACGAGATAGGGCATGGAATTCCTGTCACTTATGTACCTGCCCGAAATACAATCTTTTTAAGCCTCGCACTCGCTTGGGCCGAAACGATTGGTGCATTCGATATTTTTTTGGGTGTAAATTGCCTGGATTACTCAGGGTATCCAGATTGCCGCCCGGAGTTTCTTCGAGCATTTGAAAATATGGCCGATCTGGCCACCGCCGCAGGGGTGGAAGACCGTGGCAAATTTCGGATCCATGCCCCTCTACTTTATCTCTCAAAAACCGATATCGTTCGACGTGGACTCGAGTTAGGTGTCGACTTCAGCCTCACCCACACATGCTATGACCCAACCCCTGAAGGCCGCTCCTGTGGCCATTGTGATGCCTGCCAATTACGCCTGGCCGCATTTCACGAGGTGGGCATGACCGACCCGATTGCATATGCGACTTGAAGCTCAAAAAATCAAGAACCGTCAGAATCCCTGACTTGCAATGAATCATGTCAGTCCGAAAAAAACGGACTCGCTTATCAGCGTGATTTCGGATATCGTCAGAGATGTTATTAATGGATGAAGCCAATTGAAACTGGCTTCGTCCGATGGCCGGGAATCATCACAATCACGGAATCATCGGATTATGAACGGCCTTGACCTCGACCTCTTTCTTCGAATCGTTCAGACGGATTTTACCGCCTGGCTGCTCGTTGCGCTCGCCATAATCGCAATTCTGGTCACGGTCTGGGCCGGCGCCGGTAC
>CAMBZY010000197.1 GCA_945872325.1 Candidatus Kuenenia stuttgartensis
TTCAGGTTGTTAAAAATCTACCCGTCCTCGGGCCTTACATCAACCCGGCCCAAAGCTGATTCTGTAAGTCAATTCTTAAAAAACGAATCAAGCCGATGGATCAAATTCCATCGGCTTTTTTATTGCGATGAGATTTTTTAGCCACGGATGAACACCGAATTTCACGGAATCAGATTCAGAGTTAATTTAAATTATCTTTGGCGAAATAGTTTTTATGAGATGAAAATTTTTTAGCCACGGATGAACACGGAATTTCACGGACAATTTAAAATTGCCTCTGAAACATTCCATATTCTGATTTCATTTCCGTGCCAATCGGTGTTCATCCGTGGTTAAATGGTTTTTATGAGAAAATTTTTTAGCCACGGATGAACACGGAATTTCACGGAGATGGGATCAAATTCAGAGTTGGTTTTTAAATTATCCGTGAATATCCGTGTTCATCTGTGGCTAAATGGGCTTGTTCTTCAGTGGCCAGCTTATTCCGTTTTGGAACCGGGTGCAGGTGGTTCTGTTTCCTGTTCTGTCCATTTCATGGCTCTGGCCCGGCGCATCGGCGAGACTCTTAAAATGACTTCCCCATCGCGGAAGATTCGGACTGTCCCTGTCGATTGACTGACCACAATCGCGACCGACTTGGTCACAGCTGTGATGGCTGCTGCTGCCCAGTGGCGGGTGCCCAGCCCTTTGGGTAGAGAGAGGCCCTGAACTGGTGCGTCGACCAATCGGCAGCCTGCTTCGACCGTTCCATCTCGTGAGACGATGATGGCACCATCAAGCTGGGCGATCTCTTTAATCGCTTCACGCACGCGCCCATCTCGAATATTACGGTCCCTGCGTGGATAGCCCTTGAACGGGTCGAAGCCGAGCGCACGGGTCCGTTCCAGCACGTTTCGGTGATCGCCCACCACGATCAGTGTTCCTACAGGCTTACCCTCACGGCCTTCGCGGCCAATTTCGGTCGCCACATCCACCACGCATTTGAGGGTCTCAAATGGGACGGTCGTTTCGAGTTCCCTGAGGTCGCGTGGCTTGAGCTTCTCCAGATGCTCGCCCAGGCGAACAATCGACATACTGTCCAGCACACCGGCTTCAAAACCACTATATATGACCACGACCCGATCTGCGGAACCGACCAGATCCATGGAAACAGCTTCGATCAGGCTCAGGCTGATGCGGTCAGCGATCGAGTTCTCGAGCGGCTCAAGCTCAATGATACTCAGGCCGGCCGTACGGGCAGCGTCCAGAACACGTTCGGACATGCTAGCCACGATGATCTGGACGGACGAGGCTCTGGCCGCCTGCCAGTCTTGATTGGCTTCCGCCAGAATCAGCACAGCGGTGGCTTCTACGCGCTTCAAGGCTTCAGATGCAAGCTGAAACAGGCACATGGACATCCCTCCACGCCCCGTAGCAGGTGGGGTGGTTGCAGGGGTCGTCGTGACTGGTGCTTCAGGCGACTGCGCCACGCTCCGAAATCCTTTTCAAAGTATCACCGTTGTCTTTGCTTAGGCGAGAAAAACAATCTCCCTATTTCTCTATCATTCATATCAAATCGAACATGGTTTACGCTAGATGGCAAGCGGAATTTTTATGATTAGAAGCAGGCTCGA
The DNA here is from genome assembly GCA_945872325.1 of Candidatus Kuenenia stuttgartensis. Lineage (GTDB taxonomy): Bacteria > Planctomycetota > Planctomycetia > Isosphaerales > Isosphaeraceae > QWQI01. Next base: position 1,614 of record CAMBZY010000197.1, read on the forward strand.
AATCATTTCCGCTTTTAAGAGAACCGTGGCCAGGCAGAGTGCGGCTGCTGTCTAGCCGGTCTTGGCGCTAGCCCCGGTTGGATTTCTTCCGCGAACCAGGGGCTAGATTCAAACATGCCGGTTATTCATCTTCCGCGAACCGGGGGCTAGCGCCCGGCGGCTAGAATCAAACCAAAAACCCCCAAGGCTATCGCCTCTTACCTAGCCGGTCTTGGCGCTAGCCCCGGTTAATTCTCTTCCGCGAACCGGGGGCTAGCGCCCGGCGGCTAGATTCAAACCAAAAAACCAAAGCCTAGCGGCCCTTACCTAGCCGGTCTTGGCGCTAGCCCCGGTTAATTGGTTTTAAAAAACGGGAAGTTATTTTCGACCTGATCCTTAATACGGTCAGAGAGTCAGAAGGCCCATGCGCCTGCACAATCGCTACACCCGTCAAGATCGCTTAAATTGATACAAGTGATACACGTAAACCTTTGTGGAATTTCGAGTTATGACACTCAAGATGTGCCGGGGTGCTGACGATATATCAAGTGTCGCCTCTGGATCTCGTAACCCAGATGAGATAAGAACGGGGAGCACCAAACAGGCGTTCCAAACTTTGGTTGTCTTGGTCTGATCAGGTGCTTGCACTTGTGAATTCAGAGACAGGGCTCGGGAAAGCCTTTCCGAAGTAAAGACGCATCATCTTCTCGTCATCAGAAGCGGAAGCGGCGTTCTTCACGTCACTTCTATATTCCGCAAAATCGCTAGGAGCTCTTTCTCCCATGTCGAAATCAATCCTGAGCCTCGCTCTTGTTCTCGTCCTTGGCTTCGCTGGCGTTTCCAAAGCCAGCCACGGCTGCACAAACTGCGGTCTGGCCAGCCCACAAGGCTACGCTGCTCCATCCGCTCAAAGCGTTGTTGCAGTGGCCGATTGTGGTGGTGCTTGTGGCAAAAAAGGCCTGAGCCTGCCACACATCAGCCTGCCAAAGATCAGCCTGCCTAAGTTGGTCCACACGACCAGCTGCGAGTACGTTATGAAGAAGAAGCACCACTTCAGCCTTGTCAAAGCTCCTAAGGCTTGCAACGACGGCTGTGGCGCTCCTGCTGCTTACGCCGCTCCTGCCGCTGTTGCTTCTCCTCAAGCTTCGCTGCAACGCTGAAAAATGGGTGATCAGTAAAGGCTGGTTGGTTGATTTAACTCTCTCGACCTGCTGACTAACGATCACCATTAAATGCATGAAAGGCACGATCCTCCGGGATCGTGCCTTTTAGCGTTTATATAGAAAAGAGCTAATAAATAGGTCTCTCCTCTGGAGCCCAAATACACGGGTCTTTGATTTGTTGTCCATGGGACATAGCTATTAATAGTTAGCTCCTCCGGAGCCCAATAACGTACGTAATCTTATTGTGAAAAACAGGTTATGTAGGCCATGCCCCCTGAGATGGCGTGCCTTGGGCTTTATCCAGCAGATGGTCCGCGATGTGGCCTGAAATGTGGCCAGGTCAGGTGCGCGATGGCGTCGTTTGGATATTGTAAAATCGAACTTTCCAACTTGCCCAACGCATGATCAAAAACGATCTGCCGAGGCTCTCGTGGATTTACAATCATCGGCTCATCAAATTTCAATTCAAAATGACCGCCTGGTTTCTGACGACATTCGACCGAGATCACCGGACATCCCAAAATCCCCGCCAGATCAATCCAAATGGATTGCAATCGCACAGGCTTGCCTAAAAATCGAAACGCATCCGTGTTCGGACCCGTCCAAGGTATGTCGCAATTGACGTAAACGCACTGGCCAGAACGGATCAGGCGACGTGCATCCGTCATTCGCCTGGCCGCCTCAGTTGCCGTCATCTCACGCTTCAGAAAAATCTCGCGCTGGGTACACGTCGGATGATCTTCATCAAACCATTGATTCAACCGCTTCGAAACATTCCGGGGCCGCTGCACCAGCATCCTCAAAGGCACCCCGTGGTCGATCATCCAGTGCACTCCAGCAAGGTGTCCGCCCAAATGGCTACCCAAAAGGATGATGCCCTGACCCTGCCCAAGTGCGTTTTGGATATGCTCATAGCCTGACACTGTAAAGACTTCCGACCAGTCGTAAGGCGGGATAGTGTCCAGAATGCAGTCGCGGGCCAGATATCTCAGCATTTGAGTGGCCAATCCGCGAGTCACCTCCTGCTCCGCCCATGGGGCATCGCACGCCACCCGGTTCCGCCGGACGGCTTTTCGAATCTCTCGCCAGCGCATCGGCCAGCATTTGTTGATCCAATAACTCACTCGCTCCAACTCTGCACCGGCTTCAAGTGGTCCACGCTTCGAGAGTTGTGGAACCAGCCCTTCATAAAACCAGCTCTTCCAACGGAGAATTTTCGAACTTGCCAGCCAGGAAAGATCCAATCGTTCAATTTTTGGAGGTCCGTCTGGACTGGATTTGGGCATCACGGGCTTTCACGATTCGACAATCTGGGCAATCTGATTCCGATCATCGAGTGATCTTAGAATCTTCCGACGCTCATGCCAAGTTTTCTGCCAATTTTTTTAGGGCTGGATAGTCCACTTTATCTGTCGATGTGGTTGGCAATTCTGGGAGAAATCGCACGTCGTCAGGGATCATATAGTGCGGCAGAATCGTCGAACAGTGCCGCTTCAGGGCAATAATCGAGCCGGGCCGGTCGGGCTTCATGGCGATAAATGCTGCAATGCGAAGCCCTTGTGTCTCGGATGGGACAGCCACCACGGCGGCCCTTTCAATGGCCTCATAGCGATAAAGGGCAGATTCAATCTCTCCCAGTTCGATCCGATACCCGCGTTTTTTCACCATCCGGTCACGGCGCCCGTGGAACACGTAATCGCCAGACGCGTTGAGCTTGACCAAGTCGCCTGTGCGATACCACTTACGGCTATCTTGGCTGGTAAAAAACGCGGACTCTGTCAGGTCGTCACGGCCAAAATATCCAGCCATCACGCGAGGCCCGAAAATCACCAGTTCGCCCTCAGAACCGGTCGGCACGTCGTTCCCATCAGGGTCGACCACCCGGCCCTCGAGCGGCTCGCAAACCGGGCCGATTGGCAGAGGGACTTCCAGACTGTCCAGATTCTCCGGGGCCTTAAAGGCTGTGCAGACATTGGTTTCCGTCGGTCCGTAAAGGTTCCAGAAAGTCGATTCAGGCCAGAGTTTGCGAAGGGCTCTGAGCGGAGCCACCGGGAAAACCTCGCCTGCAAACAGAGTGATTCTCGGCCCTAGCCACGGCTTCCCAGTCTCCTCAATCGGAGAATCCAACTGCCCGTGCTCGACCATCATCGCCAGAATCGAAGGCGCGGAATACCAGACCGAGATATGACTCGATTTCAGAAAACTGGCCAGTCGGGCCGGTTCTTTGGCCATCGACTCATCGATCAGAACCAATGGAGCCGCATGGCGAACACTGGCGTAGAGGTCGAAAACGGATAAATCGAAGTGCAGGGGGGCGTGCGACGAGAAAACGTCGTGCCCGGTTGGGGCAATTTCACGGTCGCACCAGTCGAGAAAACACCAGGCATTTTCATGGGTCAGCATCACGCCCTTGGGCTGACCGGTGGAGCCTGAGGTGAACAGGATATAGGCCAGATCCGTCGCCGGCTGATCCACTGGCTGAATCGTTTCGGCAGGTTCCCCAGCTATCAGATCTTCCCAACTCAAATCATTATCTGATAAAGGTTTGGAGTGATTCCCCACAACAATCAAACGCGGGAATTCCGAGGCTTTTTCGGGTGGCCAGGCCGCTCTTAAAGCATCCACAAACGAAGCATGCACCACCACCGCACTGACGCCTGCGAGGTTGAAAATGGTGGATGCCCGGGCTGCCGGAGCCTGAGGATCGACCGGCACATGCGCAGCACCTGTGCGGAGCGATCCATGAATGGTGGCCACCGATTCGATCGACTTTGGGAGCCAAAGACCGACCCGATGACCACGCCCTACGCCCCAACTGATCAGCTTGTGAGCCAGTTGATTTGCCTGTGTCTCCAGCTCTCCGTAGCGGACATGCCGACCCGTGGCTGATTCCCTAAGTGCAACTCCATGCGGATGATGTGTCGCAGCAGCGAGAAGCAGGCCACCCAGTGTGGTGGGTCGTTCTGGATCGGTTTCGTGGTGTCGCATGGTTGCTGATTCCGTTTCGATCGTCTGAAATTATTCGTCGCGGGGCTTCTGATCGCCAGGCGGATTTTCATGACCCGTCAGACCAAAGGTTCGCCCCAAAGGGTCGGCCATCAGGTGGCGAGCCAGGTCCTGAAAGATCAGTTCATGGCCACGCGTGTTCGGGTGGTCGTCCCAGACAGCCACCGCCAGCTTCGACGGGTCTTCCTGGTCAAAACTGTCCGTCAGGTCCCATGTGGTCACCCCAACTGATTTGGCAGACGCCAGTTGCATCTCAACACCCTCCTGGCGAAGGTGCTTCAAATCGTTCCGGCCTGCCCTTGGAATGATCACGCTGGCCAGCTGCACTCCATCAGCCCGGCAATCTTTGGCCAGCTCGCTCAGGGCGATCCGGTTGATCTCATCGCGCTTCGGTTCAAGCCAGATTTTGAATTTGGATTTGTCAGTCCATTTGCCTCGAGCGTCACGCTTCAGGTGGGCTGGATCATAACCGGCCTCGGCCACAACCGATGTCAGGTAATCAAATCCGGAGAGATCGGCATTGTTGCTAAGTGCATCTGACAGATG
>CAMBZY010000198.1 GCA_945872325.1 Candidatus Kuenenia stuttgartensis
TCTTGACGCCGATGGAAAATTAAAGAGCCCTGTCCTTGCCCGTTTTGAAGGCGACTTCTATTACGTGCCTGCTGAGAAGATCGAGTACATCGATATTTCACCAAAGCAGATGGTTGGGATTTCTGCAGGTCTGATTCCGTTCCTTGAGCATGACGATGCGAACCGGGCCTTGATGGGTTCGAATATGCAACGTCAGGCTGTTCCTCTTTTGATCGCTGAACCTCCGATTGTTGCGACAGGCATGGAACATGCCGTGGCTCAGAATTCGGGAATGGTGATCAAAGCCAAGAAGAACGGGACTGTTACATACGTCGATTCCACTCGAATCGTTGTGGATTATGAGGATGGCCAGGCGGCCGTGTTCAACCTCCGCAAGTATGTTGGTCTCAACGAGCAGACCTGTCTCAACCAGAAACCGATTGTTGAAGTCGGTCAAAAGGTCAAAGCCAGCGAGATCATTGCGGACGGTGCCAGCACCTTCCGGGGCGAACTTGCTCTTGGTCGGAACGTTCTGGTTGGATTCATGGCCTGGGACGGTTACAACTTTGAAGATGCGATCATCATCAGTGAGAAATTGGTGAAGCAGGACGTTTACACGTCACTGCACATCGAAGAGTTCGAAGTTGAAATCAAAGAGACCAAGCTTGGTCGCGAAGAGTTTACCAGAGACATTCCTAATGTTTCCGAGAAAGCACTCCGCAACCTTGATGAGAATGGTGTCGTTCGTGTAGGGACTTACGTCAAGACCGGCGACGTTCTTGTGGGTAAGGTTTCACCGAAATCCAAGAGCGAACTTACTCCTGAAGAGAAGCTTCTGCACGCGATCTTCGGACGTGCTGGTGAGGACGTCAAGAACGACTCACTGGAAGTTCCTTCCGGTGTTGAAGGCATTGTCATCAACACCCAGCGTTTTTCGAGGAAGATGAGTCTTCCAGAAGAAGAACGTAAGGAACTCGAGCGTGAGATCAGAAACGCTGAGCTTGAAGAAGATACCCGGATTGCTGGCGAATATCGCCAGATGATTCGCAAGCTTGAGCAGATATTTGATGGTCCAGTTGCCCGTAAGGGTAAGACCTATGGCAAGGATAAAGACGCCAAGATTCTGGTTGATGAATCGCGAGCTTTCAAACTTGAAGATCTTGAGATTCGGAGCCCGGAGATTCAGGAACAGGCTGAAAAGTTTGTTCGTGAGTATCGTCCGCGGATCGAAAATCTAATTCAGGAGAAAGAGCGCCGGATCAACAGCATGAAGCGCGGTGATGAACTGCCTGCTGGGGTTCTGCAGATGGTCAAAGTCTATGTTGCCACCAAACGGGTCATTTCCGTTGGTGACAAGATGGCTGGCCGTCACGGTAACAAAGGTGTGATTTCGAAGATTCTGCCTGAAGAAGATATGCCGTTCCTTGAGGATGGCACTTCAGTCGAAATTCTGTTGAATCCACTGGGTGTGCCTAGCCGTATGAACGTCGGTAAGATTCTTGAGACGCACCTTGGCTGGGCTGCTGTAAAGCATGGATTCCAAGCTGTCTGTCCCGTGTTTGATGGTGCTGACGAGGATGTGATTCGCCAATGTCTGGTCGAGGCCGGTTTGCCTGAGAATGGCAAGGCTCGACTCTTCGATGGTCGTACGGGTGAACCGTTTGACCAGCGAGTGACCGTGGGTTACCTCTACATGCTGAAACTGCACCACTTGGTGGACGACAAGATTCACGCTCGTGCGACTGGTCCTTACTCGCTCATCACGCAACAGCCTTTGGGTGGAAAAGCCCGATTCGGCGGACAGCGGTTTGGTGAGATGGAAGTCTGGGCTCTGGAAGCTTATGGAGCGGCATTCATTCTTCAGGAACTGCTCACGGTCAAGAGCGACGACGTGGAAGGCCGGACCAAGATTTACGAATCGATGGTCAAGGGCGAAAATACACTTGAAGCTGGTACACCAGCGAGCTTCGACGTGTTAACCAACGAAATCTGCGGTCTTGGCCTGCATATGCAGCTCATCAAGAAACGGATTTGACAAGGATTTGCACGACGATTCTACAGGTTCACTGGATGGTGAACCTGTGGGATTGATGCGAAGGCTTGACAAATGCTTGAGATTCAGATAGGTCTAAGGTTTACGGTATGCCTTGAATGGCTGACTTGTGGAACCTTGAACCAGATACGGAAGGTTCCCTGATGATCATCGACCTGATCAGCCCTTGGTTGAGCAGTGATTGTGAGATTTCAGGTAAGCCATTTTTCCGAGATCATTTTGCGGAGGAATTTATCAAGGTTGCACCTGATCTATTCCCAAACAGCGGCTTGAAGACACGTTCCGCCAGATACAGCATATATTGGCGTTCTCACCCCTTGTTGAAGGAGTGTGTTCTGTGAGCATGGGCGAAAGTGCCTACGATCGCGTTAATGACTATGGTGCCGTGAAGGTCCGCCTTGCCAGCCCTTCCGATATCCGAAGTCGTTCCTTTGGTGAAATCAAAAAACCTGAGACTATCAATTACCGCACCTATCGTCCCGAAAAAGATGGTCTTTTCTGCGAAAAGATTTTTGGGCCTGAGAAGGATTGGGAATGCGCCTGCGGCAAGTTCCGTGGTATGAAGTACAAAGGTATGGTTTGCGATCGGTGTGGTGTGAAAGTCACCCACTCCCGTGTTCGCCGCAAGCGTATGGGTCACATTGAGCTTGCAGCACCAGTGGTTCACATCTGGTTCTTCAAGGCGATGCCGAGCCGGCTTGGAACCCTTCTGGACATGAAGACGTCCAGCATGGAGAAGGTCATCTATTTTCAGGATTACGTTGTCGTTGATCCTGGCGATACGGAACTCAAGGAACGTCAACTTCTTAACGAAGAAGATTACCGCAATGCCCGTGCCAAATATGGCGAGGCTTTCAAAGCCGATATGGGTGCCGAAGCGGTCCGTCAACTTCTTCTAAGACTCGATCTGGCAGCGATCTCCAAGCAACTTCGTCAAGAGCTTACCGAGACTTCCAGCAAGCAAAAGCTGAAAGATCTGACGAAGCGTCTGAAGGTTGTGGAAGCGCTTCGCGATAGCGAAAATCGTCCTGAATGGATGGTTCTGGAATGTATTCCAGTCATTCCACCAGACCTTCGCCCACTCGTTCTGCTTGATTCTGGCAACTTTGCGACCAGCGACCTGAATGACCTTTATCGTCGTATCATCAACCGTAACAATCGGTTGAAGAAACTTGTGGACCTCAACGCACCTGAAGTCATCATTCGTAACGAAAAGCGGATGCTTCAACAGGCTGTGGATGCTCTGTTTGATAACAATCGTTGCAAGCGACCAGTTCTTGGTTCATCGAATCGTGCCTTGAAATCCTTGACGGACATGATCAAGGGCAAACAGGGCCGTTTCCGCGAAAACCTGCTTGGTAAGCGTGTTGACTATTCAGCTCGTTCCGTCATCGTGGTTGGTCCTGAACTGCGTCTGCACCAGTGCGGTCTTCCGAAGAAAATTGCTTTGGAGTTGTTCCAGCCGTTCATCATCCGTCGTCTTAAAGAGCAGAGGATCGCTGATACGATCAAATCTGCCAAGAAGATGCTTGAGCGTCGTGCCGATGAGGTCTGGGACATTCTTGAAGAGGTGATCAAAAATCACCCTGTTCTTCTGAACCGGGCCCCTACCCTGCACCGGATGGGTATTCAGGCGTTCGAACCGACACTGGTGGAAGGTAACGCCATTCGGCTTCACCCTCTGGTTTGTAAGGGTTTCAACGCCGACTTCGACGGCGACCAGATGGCCGTTCACTTGCCGCTTTCGATTGAAGCACAAGTGGAAGCCATGACCCTGATGATGTCTACCAACAACATCTTCAGCCCAGCCAACGGTAGCCCGATCATCAGTCCTACACAGGACATCGTGATGGGTTCTTACTATCTCACCGTTCACCGTGCCGGTGACAAGGGCGAGGGCATGATTTTCTCATCCCCTCAAGAAGTTTTCCTGGCTTTCAGCCTTCGGAAGATGGATATTCACGCCCGAATCAAGGTGCGTATCGCCAAAGACAAGATGGTCAAAGGCGAGGGCGAGAAGACTCATAAACTGGGCGGGTTGGTAGAAACCACTGTGGGCCGGGTTGTCTTTAACGACATCCTTCACCCCAAGATGTGTTTCTATAATGTTGCTCTTTCCCAAAAGCAGCTTCAGTCGATTATTGCAGACTGTTACCAGCTTTTGGGCCGGGCAGCGACCATTGATCTTCTGGACCGGATGAAAGATCTTGGGTTCCGCGAATCGACACGTTCAGGCCTGTCGTTTGCGACCGATGACCTGCGCACCCCAGAATCTAAGGACAAAATTCTGGCTGATGCAGAGAAACGGGTTTCTGGCTTCAACCGGAACTATCAACGTGGTCTGATTACAGACGGCGAACGTTACAACAACGTCATCGACGCCTGGACGCATGCCCGGGAACTGATCACCAATCAGATGATGGAAGAGTTGAAGACGGACGTTCGCAACGGCGAAGTCTATCTCAACCCGATCTATCTGATGGCCGACTCCGGTGCCCGGGGCGGTGTGGGTCAGATCACCCAGCTGGCCGGTATGCGGGGCCTGATGGCGAAGCCTAACGGTAAGATTATTGAGACTCCGATCAAGGCCAACTTCCGTGAAGGATTGTCGGTTCTTGAATACTTCAGCTCGACTCACGGTGCCCGGAAGGGTCTCGCGGATACGGCTCTGAAGACGGCTGACTCCGGTTACCTGACTCGTAAACTTGCTGACGTCGCACAAAACGTGGTCATCACGATGTTCGATTGCGGCACGGCTCAAGGTATCACGAAGGGGTCGGTCTATAAGGGCGAGAAGCTCGAAGTCAGTCTTTCACAATCGGTTCGCGGTCGTGTCAGCCGGGTCAGTATCAATGATCCGATCACCGATGAAGTGGTGATCAAAGAGAACGACATGATCAGCTTCGAGCAGGCCCGCAAGCTCGAAGAGATGCAGATTGAGAAGATTCAGGTTCGTAGCCCGATGACGTGCGAAGCCCCTCTCGGGGTATGTCAATCCTGCTATGGCATGGACCTTTCGACAGGTCAGCTTGTTGAGCAAGGCATGGCGGTCGGCATCATCGCAGCCCAGTCGATTGGCGAGCCAGGTACTCAGCTGACCATGCGTACATTCCACATTGGTGGGGTGGCCAGCCGTGGTTTGGAAGAGAAAGAGCACAAGGCCAAGCGTGATGCGATCGTGAAGTTCGTGAACATCAATGCGGCTGAGCTCGAAGATGGCAAGAAGATTGCTCTGACCCGTAACGGCGAAATTCAGCTGTTTGATGATCGTGGTCGTGAACTCGACAAACTGGACATACCTAACGGTTCGACCCTGTTTGTGGCAGATGGCCAGAAGGTCACCAAGGGCAGTGTGATGTGCGAATGGGATCCTCACAACACCCCGATTATTTCGGAAGTGGACGGGATCGTGAAGTTCGAGGATTTGATCGAAGGCGAGACACTGAAGCTCGACATCGATGCCTCGGGCAACGAACGTCGCACCGTGATGGAGCACAAGGGTACGTTCCACCCTCAGGTGATTGTGACCGATAAGTCGGGTCACCACTTGGTGTTCTATACGATCACCGAGAAGGCTGAGCTGGTTGTTGAAAACGGTCAGGAAGTCAAGGTCGGAACCACCCTGGCGAAGACACCTCGGGAAATGATGGGTACGCAGGACATCACTGCGGGCTTGCCTCGTTTGACCGAACTCTTTGAAGCACGACGGCCTAAAGTGCCTGCCGTTATGGCAGAAATCGACGGCAAGGTTGAGCTTCTTGAAGAGAAACGCCGTGGCAAGTGGACCATCAAGGTCAAGAACCCATCGGGGATTGAACGTGAGCACCTGGTGCCTCACGGCAAGCACTTGCGTGTTCACACGGGTGACTACGTCAGAGCTGGCGATCCATTGGTGGTCGGCCCTCTGGTTCCGCACGATATTCTGCGGATTACCGGTGAAGAGGCTGTTCAGCGATACTTGCTGCGTGAAGTTCAGAACGTGTACCGTGCCCAGTCTGTAACCATCGATGACAAGCACCTGGAAATCATTGTTTCCCAAATGCTTCGCAAGGTGAAGATCGAGACTGTAGGCGATACAGGCCTGCTTCCGGGATCTGTGGTCGATAAATTCGAACTTCGTCGCACCAACGTCGAACTGGCTAACTGCGTCAAGATCAAAGATCCTGGCGATACCCAGTTTGAGAAAGACGAAATCGTTCCTCGCGATATCTGTGATACAGAAAATCAGCGGGTCGAGATCGAAGGTGCACGTAAGGCTGAATGGACCAGG
>CAMBZY010000199.1 GCA_945872325.1 Candidatus Kuenenia stuttgartensis
CACAGCCCTTCAGTTTGCACTTGAAATCGGCACCACGATTATCGGAATTGTGGGCAGGGATGGCGGCTATACAGCCGAGGTCGCAAACGCCTGTCTGATTATTCCCACCATCAACCCCGACCACATCACGCCCCACGCCGAAGCCTTTCAGGCCGTCGTCTGGCACCTGCTCGTATCGCACCCCACGCTTAAAATCCAGCAGACGCGGTGGGAGTCGCTCAAATGAACAAAGCCGTCTTTCTGGACCGCGATGGAGTCCTCAATCGAGCCATTGTTCGCAACGGCAAACCCTTTCCGCCCGCCTCTGTGGCAGACATGGAGATTCTGCCAGGCGTGGCTGATGCCATGGAAAGCCTTCGAGCCGCTGGCTTTCTGAGAATCGTCGTGACCAATCAGCCGGATGTGGCACGAGGCACTCAAACGCGCGAAGCTGTGGAAGCCATTCACAATCACCTGCAATCCGTCCTGCCAATTACCCAAATCATAACCTGCTATGACGATGATGACGCCAGTCCCTGCCGCAAGCCCAACCCGGGAATGCTTTTGCAAGCCTGTGAATCACATACAATTGCATTAAGCCAAAGCTATATGATTGGCGACCGCTGGAGCGATGTGGAAGCCGGTCGACGAGCTAACTGCCAAACCGTTTTTATTGATTATGGCTACAGCGAACCCAGGCCTGAACCAGCTGCCAATTACACCTGTTTGAATCTTCCATCCGCAGTTGTCTGGATTATAAATCAAGCCATGAAAGGTGCCACACATGCCAGTTGACTTGTTCAAAACCCGAATCTTCGCCGATGGTGCAGACCGTATCAGTATGCTGGAACTTTACAGGAATCCGCTCGTTACAGGATTTACGACAAATCCAACATTGATGAAGAAGGCTGGGATCACGGATTTTGAAGCTTTTGCCCGCAACATTCTAACACATATCCCAGACCGACCAATATCACTGGAAGTATTCGCCGACGACTTCATTGAAATGGCTCGACAAGCACGCAAGATCCATTCCTGGGGAGACTTTGTCTTCGTCAAGATACCTGTGACAAACGCCAAAGGCGTATCATCCAGGGCATTGATCCAATCGCTTGCATCTGATGGGATTAAAATCAATGTGACTGCCGTCATGACCCTCGATCAGGTCGAAGAAACAACAAAAGCCCTGGAGCATGGACCATCATCGTTCATCTCCATTTTTGCTGGGAGAATTGCCGATACTGGCCGTGATCCCATTCCTTTAATGCAATCCGCACTAAGTCACCTCTCCGACTTACCTCACATCGAATTGATCTGGGCGAGCCCTCGTGAAATATTGAATCTGTACCAAGCCATCAACATTGGCTGCCATGTGATCACCCTGCCACATTCACTTGTCAATAAAATCCGGATATTCAAAAAAGACTTAACCAGCTTCTCGCTGGAAACCGTGAAAATGTTTTATGATGATGGCTTGAAAGCCGGCTATAATATTTAATCCTATGCAATCCACTGATCCAAACCCTTGCCACCCCGATTTATCTACCATGAATCATATCGAAAAAAGTCGATTGTCCAAAACCCGATTTGGAATTCTACTGATCTTAGGAGGTTGCACCACACTCCTTCAATTCTTTGCAATTGATCGTTGGCGCGGAATTTTAGTTGCAATCATCGCCCTGATTTTCGTTATTGGACTTGAACGCGCTGAAATCATTGATAAGATATGGCGAATTATCGGCAGGATTGTATTTAGAAAGCAGCTCTCGATTGTCATCGTTTTTCTGGTTGCGCTCATCACTTCGATGATTTATTCCTGGCATCTACCTCCAATGGCGAATATCGCCGACGAGTTTGCTTATCTCCATGGAGCAGATACTTTTCTATCCGGAAGGTTGACCAATCCAGCGCACCCGATGTGGAAGCATTTTGAGTCGCTCATGGTGATCTCCATCCCAACAACATCTTCCAAATATCCACCGGCCCAATCCCTTTTTATGGCAGCTGGAAAGTTGCTCACAGGTCAACATATTGCAGGCGTCTGGATCAGTTATGCATTGGCGTGCGCATCATTGTGCTGGATGCTCCAGGCATGGACCACACCACGTTGGGCATTTATCGGAGGCTTGTTCGCAGCAGTTCATCCATTCATGCAAGGCGGTTTATACTTTCAGACAGGTCAGGTCAGGAATGCAATTCTTAATGGAATTCCACTAAATGTGCAGCAATACATTTGGTCATGGAGTCAGTCGTATTGGGGAGGTGCAATTGCAATGATTGGCGGATGTTTACTTTATGGAACTCTTCCAAGAATGCGCCGAGGGGCAGATATATTTCACGCCATGACGATGGCGACAGGGCTTCTGATCCTCGCGAACTCAAGACCTTTTGAAGGCTTGATTATTTCCATTCCAGCATCAATAATGGTATTGGTCTGGATTGTCAAAATGTCTGGACAGGGAGAACTAAAATCTTGTATCTATCGTTTCATCCTGCCATTATCAACGATTCTATTACTCGGATCAGGACTCATGGCAAGTTACAATCATGCGGTCACTGGAAGTTTATTTCGAATGCCTTATCAGGAGTATGCAGCACAATACGATTCCGCCCCCATGTTTGTATTCCAGAAGCCACAACGCCCCATTCAATATCGCCACGAAGATTTCCGAAGCCTTTATATGAACGAGCATTATACGATGTATGAATCTCAGCTGAGATTCATGGGATGGCTCAGAAAACGACCCAACTCAATCATTTCGCCCCTTGTTTTCTTTATCGGGCCATTCTCACTGGCCATGTTTTGGCTTCCTGCTGCAATTCGACGTAAACCAGTTCGGCTCGCTTTTTTATCAGGGTTGTTATTAATCACAATTCACCAATCTGTCATAGCCACTGTACCGCACTATATTGCTCCTGCCGCCTGCCTGATTATATTCGTTGTCAACTCCTGCATGAGAGAATTGTCCATCATAAGATTTGGTAATCATAAGACTGGAAGAATTTGTGTTATATACCTGATGACGCTTTTACCGATTTGCTTGACCATGGTTGCAATGAAACGAGACCATTTCTCCTCGTTTTACATTAAAAGCAAGATCCAGCATCAACTTGAAACCACGGATGGCCAGCATCTTGTGATCGTTGGTTCCAGTAACAGACCAGACAAAGCGAACACTTTTGCCTGGATTTATAATCAGCCTGACATAGATCGCTCCAAAGTCGTTTGGGCTTATGACATGGGCCCATTGATGAACCAGGAATTACTCGATTATTTCAAAGATCGTAAGGTCTGGAGAATTGGTACAGAAAACATGCTGCCCGTTTTGATCGAATATCGTTCGGAATAATAACCTGCAACTGCAAAGAGTCTTTAAGTTCAATACAACAGTCATTGACTGATATTGCATCATCAATACACCGAAATGGTACTTCGCGAATCAGCGACTGAAACAATTGAATGAAGTGATACTAGCTGAGACAACGTTGACTCTCTCCTTAAAAACGCTGACGGGCAAGACTGGGCTCAAGACTGACTTTGCAAAACCATTCCCGATTCTCAGATGATGCAAATAAGCAACGCTTGCTTCACGGGCATGGTTGACTGCATCCATGCTTCCACCTAGAATCGATTCAGACCAATCCACTGGGTAAAGCAAGTTTCTGTTGGGGGAATGATTCTCCCCAATGGCCGCAATTGTTGTGGCCACTTGCAGGCGATTGGCCTTAATCTGATTCACCGAATCACTTATTCAGGAGCGTCGTCATGCGAGCCAGAACTCAGCAGAATCTCCGTATGCGCCGAACGGGATCGAACGTTCAAATCGAGCCACTTGAAGAACGTGAACTGATGACGACGGCCTCTTTTCAAGTCGTCAATAACTGGGGAAGTGGGCTAACCGGCCAGATTCAAATCGTGAACACGGATCCATTACCTGTGCGTAACTGGCGGCTGGAATTCGACTTCACACCTACAATTGATTCCATCTGGAACGGCGTCGTCGCATCTCATACAGGGAATCATTACGTCGTCTCAGGCGCCGCATGGGGATTGGACATCCCTGCGTCTGGCTCCGTTTCGTTCGGCTTCAACGCCAGCCCAGGGACCCTTGGAACGAACGCTTCCCCAACGAACTGGATCCTCAATGGGCAGCCTTTAAGTGCTCCATCGACTACCCTTCCAACCATCTCTGTTAATGATCTTTCCATCACGGAAGGTGATCCAGCCAGCGGGATTCCAACCAGTCCGACTGGTTTCTTGCATACGATTGGGAATCAGATCGTTGACTCCAATAATCAGTTCGTACGGCTTGCTGGAGTCAACTGGTTTGGGTTTGAAACGTCCACCTTTGCGCCTCATGGCCTTTGGGCTCGTGGTTACAAAGAGATGATGTCTCAAATGAAACAGCTCGGTTTCAACACCATCCGCCTGCCCTATTCCAACCAGCTTTTTGACTCGTCCAGCAAGCCCAACGGGATCGACTTTTCCAAAAATCCTGATCTTCGAGGCGTCAACGGATTGGGGATCATCGACAAAATCGTAACTTATGCTGGCCAGATCGGCATGAAGATTTTCCTCGACCACCACCGATCTACAGCCGGCAATTCCGCTCAGGAATCGGGCCTCTGGTACACTCCCGAATATCCAGAATCCCGATGGATCAGCGATTGGGTCATGCTTGCCCAAAGATATAAAGCAAATCCGACGGTCATCGGAGCCGACCTTCACAACGAACCCCACGGACAAGCCACCTGGGGCAGCGGAAACGCGTCGACCGACTGGCGACTGGCAGCCCAAAAAGCGGGAAATGCAATTCTGGCGGTGAATCCAGACTGGCTGATTATGGTTGAAGGAATTGAATTTGTGAACAACGACTCCTACTGGTGGGGCGGTAATCTCTCTGCTGCTGGGCAATATCCAGTTGTATTAAATGTACCAGGACGCCTGGTTTATTCAGTTCATGATTACCCTCAATCCGTATATAACCAGTCATGGTTTTCAGCTCCGAATTATCCTGATAATTTAACTTCCGTTTGGGATCAGCATTGGGGATACCTTTATAAACAGAATATCGCGCCGGTGCTGGTGGGCGAATTCGGCAGTAAGATGAACACCCCCAGCGACTTGCAATGGGCAAACCGGATGGTGGCCTATCTCAAAGGCGATCCTTCATTAAGTGGGAGCATGCCCGTTTCAGCGGGTCAGCAGGGACCAAGCTGGACATGGTGGTCGTGGAACCCGAATTCGGGCGACACAGGTGGGATTCTTAAAGACGACTGGACGACAGTAAACACCAATAAAGTTGTATTATTGCAACCAATCGCATTTGCTTTCTCTGAAAATGGAACAGGTAATACCACCACAAATTCTGCCAATTTCACGATTAAGCTATCAGGAGCCAGCACCACTCCAGTGACTGTCTATTATAAATCAGCAAATGGAACCGCCACATCCGGAAGCGATTATACGGAAAAGAGTGGGATTTTGACATTCGCACCTGGTGAAGTCAGCAAGGTTGTGAGTGTCCCGATCACGCCTGATAAAGTCGCTGAACCAGATGAAACTTTTACCATTCAGCTTAGTCATCCGTCAGGATCCACCATCTCGAAACCGATTGGGACAGCCACCATTCTGAATGACGACGGGCCTCAAGCCTCACCATCTCCGAGTCTCACCATCAGAGATGCAAGTCTTGCCCCTACCGGTAGTGGAACGTCGCTCATGGTCTTTGATGTCCTGCTTTCTTCGGCTTCAAATGTGCCTGTCATTGTGAATTATTCCACTTCAGACGGATCAGCCAAATCGCCCACCCATTATCAAAGTGTCACAGGAACTTTGAATTTTGCAGCAGGTGTGACACGCATGTCCATCAGCGTTCCCATAGTAGGCACCAGCGTAGTCAGTCCAGCACTCACTTTCAAGTTGCAACTCGCAAATCCTGTGAATGCAATCATAGGAAATGCATTCGCCACTGGAACAATTCTGCCAGTCGTCGCTCCTCCAATTTCATCACCTGTAAAATTTACTGTGAAAGATAAATGGGCGAGTGGATTTGTAGCTGAAGTTGGTCTGACCAACACCACCGCTCAGCCATGGAGCAGCTGGACACTGGAATTTGATCTGGCGGCGAATATCACAAACATTTGGAATGGACAAATTTTGAGCCACATCGGGAACCGCTATATCGTAAAGAATCTCGCCTATAATGGAGCCGTCGCCAAGGGAGGATCAACAAACTTTGGATTTCAGGCTTCTGCAACCACGGTACCAGCCGGACTGACAAACGTGATTCTCAACGGCAAATCCATTTAAATCT
>CAMBZY010000200.1 GCA_945872325.1 Candidatus Kuenenia stuttgartensis
CCTCTTACTCTCTGCCGATATCACAATTGTGGACCAACTCAGTCGGGAAAAGCTGGCAGTACCCGAATCTGTAAAGACTTACGCCTTAGGCAGACTGGCTGTGATTTTTCATCAGTCGGCTGACTTAAAAACATGGACAGAGCTCGATAAACCCGAACTCAAGCGTCTGGTGATTGCGAATCCAGAAACAGCACCCTATGGCAGAGCCACACGCGCAACTCTTAAGCAAGGCGGTGTTTGGGAGAAGATATCAAATCGCGTTGTCGTTGCAGAAAGTGTCCGCCAGGCACTTCAGCAAGTCATCTCCGGAAATGCAGAAACTGGGATCGTCTCATTGGGACAAGCTCGGGAAGCCGTCCAAAACCACTCCGACTTAAATTACCTTGAGATTCCAGAGCGGAATCATCCGCCAATCAATCAGGGGCTGGCCGTTGTGACTCATGCGGATCAGTCAGAACTGATGCGGAAGTCTGCGAATGAGCTAGCCGACTGGATTCTGAGTCCAGCAGCCACGCCGGTTTTTCAAAACCATGGTTTGAATCGGCCCTGACAGGAGTTAAGGCAAGATTGATCCACCGTTCAAAGGGGCGGAAATGCCTGGCATGAACGTGGCTGAAGGGCCTGGCGGGTTCAATGGTGTATGGCCACGCCCGAAAGGCCCCAGAGTATCCAAGTCTCCCTGGTAACCAAATGTGGTTTGAAACGGTGCCCCTGGTATGTAAACCCCAGGAAACGACGAAGTATTTGTCCCTAAAATCTGCCCATTGTAGGTGGACACATAATAACCTCCACCATAAATCGACGAGGCTGTGCCGGGCGGAGGATTCCCGTCCAGTCGGCCAACAATCTGATACTGAGTGCTGTAACCTGTGGCTGTATCAGAAAGTGTGACCATCTGATTCCCATAAGCATCGGTCACCGTTGTCATGACAAGCCGATTCTGGAGAGCCATTTCGTAAGGGATTGTCAAAGGCCCGGACGAGAGCAAATATCTCGCCCCAATCGAACCATTCCATGGCAACGCCGGACCCTGCCACTCAGGCCAGTAATTCAAAGAATTTTGAAACATCAGGATCCCATAAGCTGGCCCAAGGCTGATTGGCCCTAAAAGCGACGCAGGTGCGGCCAAAATCGATGCCCTGTGTTTGGGAACCTGCAATTTTCGCCTGACCTCGGCATTTTTTTGTAGATATTGCCTGCGGATTGCGCCTGTAAGTGGATCCTGCCTGAGATGAATCGGTCGATACATTTGATGAATATCGCGGGTCGAAAGAATCGGCCCGGTGGGATTCTCCTCACGAGCCTTCTTTATCAACTCAAGGAGCTTTTTCGCCCTGGCTTTGCTTTCAAGGCTCACCTGCTCCCGTCCCCTGATCCTCGAGGTTTCAGGAGTCTGGCCTACGATCGTCGGCTGGCTCAGAAAAAAGATGAGCGATGGGACCATCCATAATTTGAATTGGCTGATCATGACATTAAAGTCCCATTTCAAGGATTGTCGCAATGGAAGCACAACTCTCTAAATTCAACAGGTCGGCGATTGAATCGCATCAAGCCTGAATCACTCCACTATTTCATTGTCGCCTATGAAATTTGGAAAATCAAGCTCGTACATTTCAAGACTTTCTATCGATCACATTCAAAAAGAGTAACCGGATGGAAAATCAAATCCATCCGGCCATGTTTTCTAATGTTTTTTCAAATACAATTGCGCTGAATCAACTGATTTCAATCCGCCTTGGGCGTTCTTTTTCAGCCTTCGGCAGATGCAGTTTCAGGACTCCGTTTTCAGACCTTGCCACAACTTTCTCTGGGTCCAAAGCAGATCCAAGAGTCACCTTTCGATGATATTTGACATGCTTGCGCTCCCTCAAAACCCAATGGCCATTTTCCGAATTCTCGGCAGCCTGAGACTCAGCTGAAATTGTGACTGAGTTGCCATGCACTGTAATCTCTACATCGGACGGCTTGATCCCGGGCAAATTGCATTCCATTTCAAAAGCCTGAGGGGATTCGTGAATGTCTATCGCTGGAGCGATAGACGAATCATTTTCCGAATCCGGACCGATCTGGCTTTCGGCCAAAAGGCTTTGCACAGCGTCCCGCAAGCTCACCATCTCACGAATCGGTTCCCATCTTAACTGAGGCATTTGCTCTGCTCCTTTGAAATACAACAGGATATCTCTACGACCGATCTGAAATTGCGATGTTATTCCGAAACGACGATTTTACGTGGTTGCGATGCTTCACTCTTCGGCAAAGTGACCGTAAGCAAGCCGTTTTCCACTCGGGCTGTGATTCCATCGAACTGAATTTCGTCCGTAATTCGAATCACTCGCTGAAACTGCCCGTAGTTCAAGTTATCGTAAGTCGCCTTCGACTCGGCTGGAACTGGCCGATCGTACTGAATCGTCAACCGATCCTGAAAAAACTCGGTCGTGACTGCCGATGCCGCAACCCCAGGAACCTCGGCCTGAACATGCCAGAATCCAGCATCTTCCCAAACCCGAACCGGGATCGGATTTCCAGTCGGCTTAGGATCGGACGTCGCTCTCTCTTGCCCCTGGTGGCCATTGGCCTGCTGCAAATTCAGAAGGTCAAAAGGACGGATGGTCCATGTCGTGTATTTTGTCATCGCTGAAACGTCTCCATTTACCATGCCAGAATTGCAGGACTTGTGAAACTGCCACAATGTCCGAACAGGGGAACTGGATAAGCACGGAGTATGCCAAAACGTGTTTGCTATGTTAACTTTTCGTTCCAAACATCTATTTTATAATCACTTAAAATTTATTGCCATATTGGCAGCTTCGATTTTAGACCATACGTGGCCGATCACAAAACTGCCGTTTTGGCATCTACCGTTAAATCCACTGGCCTGCCATATCGGCAGCTCGATCAGAAAAGTTCGTGAATTGGGTCGCCGTGATAGACAGAATGGGGCCTTTCCTGGCTATCGAACCAGGCGATGGTGGGTGGGAGGCCGAGACTTTGATAGATTGTCGCGGCAAATTGCTCAGGAGTGACAGGCCGACTGGCAGGCGAACCGCCCACGGAATCGGTGGACCCGATGACTCGACCTCCGACGACTCCTCCTCCTGCGATCAAGAACGACTGAACACGACCCCAGTGGTCGCGTCCAGGCTTGCTGTAATGTTCTTTGAGGTGCGAGATTTTGGGAGTTCGGCCAAATTCGCCAGCCATCACGATCAACGTGGATTCCAGTTCACCGGAGGCTTCCAAATCTTGAATCAGAGCAGAAACGGCTTGATCCATGGGAGGCAGAAGGTTGTTTTTCAGGTGGGGGAAAGCGTTGCCGTGTGTGTCCCAAGTCTCGTTATTGCCAAGATTTACCTGCACCAATGGGACTCCGGCCCCGACCATACGGCGGGCAACCAGGCAACTCCAGCCAAAACTGTGCTTGCCGTAGCGATCGAGCAGCTTTGGGTCAGAGTCTCGCAAGTCGAAAGCCTGACGCAGCTTGGGGTCGGTCAGAAGGGCCACGGCACCGCTTCGCTGAGTGTCCAGACTATCCACGGAACCAGCCCATTGGTCGAGGCTCGCCCTTTGGCGATCCATGCTTGTTAGCAACTGCAATCGCTGGTCGAGTCGGCTGGATGTCATATTGGCAGGCAGGCTGAGCGAGAGCGGTTCGAAGCCTCGTTTCGAGGACGACTGAGATTTATCCTGATGGTCAAATCCAAGAGTGGGATATGCGCCATAACTGTTTGGATCGAATGGAGAAAGGTCGAGAAACCAAGGGTCGAAACGGCCACCCATCCGACCGCCAAATTGGCCGGGAATCACCCTGCCTGTTCGGTGGATCAGCTTTTCGGGCAAAACAACGGCGGGTGGAAGGTTGTTCCGCGACTGGGCCACAGCTCCCACCACCGAAGCAATGGAAGGTTCATCCGTCGCTGAAGGCTGGTTTGGACTGAAGCCGGCTGGCATTTCGGATCGGCCAGTGAGCATGACGTGGTGACCCAGCGAGTGATCGTTTGTGCCGTGCGTCAATGAGCGAACCATTGACCACAAATGACTGCAATCAGAGAGCTTGGGGAGATGTTCGCAGATCCGGATCCCGCCACCGAAACGGGTGGAGATGGATCCAAATTCGCCACGAATCAGCTCGGCTGCATCAGGCTTGGGGTCGAACGACTCG
The DNA here is from genome assembly GCA_945872325.1 of Candidatus Kuenenia stuttgartensis. Classification (GTDB taxonomy): domain Bacteria; phylum Planctomycetota; class Planctomycetia; order Isosphaerales; family Isosphaeraceae; genus QWQI01. The sequence goes on from CAMBZY010000200.1 coordinate 4,160, forward strand.
TGCTGCGCCAATCCACCGGAAAGGAAGAGAAAAATCACCTTGCGTTTTGGTTTGACAGGACCGCGAATCCAGTCGTCAGCACCGGCCTGAAGTGTTGGAAGGTGTTCCAGACCAAGTCCCAGGAGCCCTACTGCGCCGACTTGCACCATCGCTCGCCGTGACATTCCACGAGGATGAACAAATGCAGTCGTTTCCGCACCTTTGGCAGTCATATGGGTCTGAGGCATGGCAAAGCTCCGCATTGCGACGAACTGGCGAGAATTTCGGCTGGCCACTCGTTCTTTGGAATCAGGCGATACCCAGAAGAAGGATCCACCCGAAGCAGGGGACGGGGAAGCGAACCACCACCAAGATCTTAACATATCACGGCCATGAATATTCAACAATCTTGATTTTCGATCGAATTCCGGTCAGATTGACTTGATTATTAACTCAAGTCCTGAACATTATGTAAATCCACCAGGCGCAACCGAGCGACTCGGATACCTAAAAACGAGAAATAAAAAAGTCATGAGTCAAGCGCAAAACGACATCACCATGAAATTCACCATCTCAGGCATGACTTGCGGGCATTGCATTTCTACCGTAGCAAATGCGATCACGAGTGTGAATGGAGTGACTGACGCTCTGGTCGAATTGCCTGATTCCGCAACTGTCAGCTGGCAAACTGATCCAGAACCAGCGCAAATCGAGCAATTGGAATCTTCAGTGAAAGCAGCCGGCTATTTAGCGGCCCCTGTGGTTCAGGCTAAGATTGTAATCGAAAAGCCAGTCGAACCCGTTCAGAACTTTCCAAAGTTGACGCTTCTGACTCAAGATACAGCGGAAAACAAAGGATTTCCAAAACTACAGGTGATTTCGGATTCACAAAGTTCGATTCCATCTCCGGCTTTGAATCTGCTGCAAACCGAAATACCGATTCCAACCGCTGACAAGCAATTACCATCGATGGAATCGTGGGAATTCTCTGTGACTGGAATGCATTGCGCCAGTTGCGTAGGTCGGGTTGAAAATGCATTATTGAAATCGGAAGGTGTAAAGCAGGCGATGGTCAATCTGGCCACCGAACGCGCTACGGTGCTGATTGATCCAGAAATGGTCCAATTGGATCAAATGCGTCTGAATGTTCGTAATGCTGGCTATGATATACTTAAAAAAGATCCCAGTCTATCGGCCGCTGATCAGGCTGACGCACTGCGACGGGAACGCAAGGAGCGAGTTCAAGGCTGGAGGAATCGACTTCTGGCAGGTTGTATTTTTGGATTACCGCTTTTATTTTTTTCTCATGGTACGCATGATACCAGCCATATGCAACCGATGATGAAATGGGCGATGGTCGCACTGAGTGCAATCACTACGTTGCTGGTCGGGCTACCCTATTTCCGAAGTGCTTGGACATTATTAAAATTCCGTTCCAGCAATATGGACACTCTGGTCTCTCTGGGTTCACTGATTGCATTTGGATACGGCACCTGGATGACACTTGTACCCGACCACCCTCAGCCCCATTTTCTGGCTGATGGAGTGATTATTCTGATCATGATTACATTTGGAAAATGGCTTGAGGCTCGCTCGAAAGGCTCTGCGGCAGATGCTCTGGAAGGATTGATGGATCTGGCTCCGAGACGTGTCACAGCGGTTCGGGCAAGCGGTCGTGAGATTGTGATTGATCAGGAAGACCTGCGTATCGGGATGCTATTTCGAATCAAGCCTGGTGAAGCCATTGCAACTGATGGGGAGGTGGTCGAGGGATCGGCGAATGTGGATGAATCCATGCTGACTGGTGAATCTTTACCGACCATTAAAACGAAAGGTTCTAAAGTGATCGGTGGGACACGAAACCTTGACGGTACCTTGCTGATCAGGGCCACTCAGGTGGGAGTGGAAACCGTTCTCCATAATATTATTAACGCTGTGAAGCGAGCACAGAGTACAAAATCGTCTGTGCAAAGCATGGTGGATCGAGTCGCAGCTATTTTCGTACCAATTGTGATTGCAATTGCAGTACTAACCCTGTTGGTTTGGGGAATTGTTTTAAACCGATGGACAGAGGGTGTTTTGGCATCGGCTGCTGTTTTATTGAGCTCATGCCCATGTGCACTTGGTCTGGCGACACCGATGGCCGTGGCA
>CAMBZY010000201.1 GCA_945872325.1 Candidatus Kuenenia stuttgartensis
TGCGTTCCAGAAAGTCGAGCAGATCTGCCGTATCCACAGCCTTTCCAGCTGTCCTGCCCTCGCTCGGTGGAGCCACGGGCTGAAGCTCTCCGGAAGCGATCCGGGCGTGTAAAGTCATCGCCATACTGCGGATGGACTCATCCAGATCGACTGTTTCGGCATATCCCAGAGTGCGTCTCTGAATCTTGATCTCGTTGCCTTCACGCACTCGCACCAGGCCCACGGTGCTGGTATCGAGCGACTTCAAAAAATGCGTCCCAGGGACACCGGCCAGATTTTTTGGAGTATCGGGAGCGGAGAGATCAGCCTCAATGAACGCTCTCTGCCAGCGTCCTTCGAGGTCAAAGTGATAGATCGGGGCATCGTCAAAATAGATCGAACAGGCGCCTGGCTTGAATCCAATCAGAACAGTGGAGCCGGCTGGATCGCGAAACCCCTGACGCCGTGGGAACATGGCCCCTTGTTCAATCAGACATGCAGCTTCAGTCAAATGGGCCATGATCGGTATTCGCCTGAGATATCATTCTTTTGTATTGAGCCGAGTCGGATTCGTCGGATTTCGGCCTCAACCAATTCTTCTGTTCCTGATACTATACCGAATCATCAGGCAAGTCGTCAGTAGCATGATTACAAAATCTGATGAACTTGTCCAAGTATGACAGGCTGGGAAGTGGTGGCAGGGAGGCCGACCATGATGCGATTTCTGATCGACAGGCAATCTCGGTTTCTGACCTGGTGCGGCAATCCATCCAAACCGGCCCGCCTGCCAATCGTCATTTTTATGACACTTCTGATCACAGGCTTTATAGGGGCAGCCCAGACCGGGCTTTTTGACCGCGACGAGCCAAGATATGCCCAGGCCACCCGCGAAATGGTCGCCTCGGGGGATTGGATTGTCCCTTCATTCAATGGCGAGCCAAGGCTTCAAAAGCCTGTCCTGATCTATTGGCTGATGGCTACCAGCTATTCCGTCTTTGGGGATTCGGCACTGGCCGCCCGACTGCCTTCAATCATTGCCGGAGCCTGTTCCGGAACATTGATTTTCCTAATGACGAATCACTGGTGGGGCCGCCGCTGCGCCCTTTGGGCAAGTCTGATCTGGGCCACTGTTCCACTCACATTGGTGGAGAGCCGCATGGCCACCACAGATTCAGTCCTGAATTTGTTGACATTGATCATGATCGTCAGCCTGGCCCGGCTTTATCAATCTCCAAGCCGCCTCGCCGCCCGTATCTTCTGGCTGGCAATGGGCCTGTCCATCCTGACAAAAGGCCCGGTTGGGCTATTAGCCGTAATCGCCGCTGGTCTTGGCAGCCAATTCCTTTCAGGCATCAAATTGCAATGGAAATGGCTGAGGCCAATCGAAGGTCTAGCCATTCTGGCTGCTGTGGTGCTGCCCTGGGTGATTACAGCCACAATTCAGACCAATGGCGACTTCCTCCGATTTGCCGTAGGCCGCGAACTGCTTGGCCGAACGGTTGCACCGGCAGAGGGCCACTCAGGCCTGCCCGGCTATTATCTGGCCATGCTCGCCCCTCTGTTTTTCCCATGGTGCTGTTTTTTACCGATGGCGGTGAAACGTGCCTGGGCGAACCGATCCACAGATCCGCGCATGGGATTCCTGCTGGGCTGGGCGTTCGGGCCACTGGCTGTGCTGGAACTTATGGCCACAAAGCTGGTCCACTATCATTATTCCGGATACGCTGCCCTGGCCATTCTGGCAGGCTATGAAATCAGCCGGTTGGAGCAGGTTGAACTTCGTCCAAACCTGTTGGCAGGCGGGCGATTCCTGAGAGGCTCCCTGATCACTGGCATTGCCCTGGGGGCCATGATCTTTCTGGGCTTGGCATGGGTCAGTACGTGGGCCGTGGCGATTCCTGGTCTATTGATCGTGGCGGTTTTTATCTGGACATTCAAGCAGGTGATTCCTGCCCTCAATTACGGCCAATGGTCGAGCGTTTTGAGAGTGACCACGAGTGGCTGGATTGTTGTCTGTCTGCTGGTATTCGGCTGGCTTGTACCTGCCGGAGACAGTCGAAGGTTGAGTTCTCAGGTTTCAAGCCGGATTTCGGACCAATCGCATCGGCTTCAGGTACCGATCGCCCTTGGGGAGTTCCGCGAGCCAAGCATGATCTTCAGGATCGACTCAAGCTCAGAGATTCCGATCTCGCGCAGCATGACGCAGACCCGCTCGATCGTCACTGAAAAAGGGGCGATTCTGATGGCCCTGAGCGCAGCCGAATTGGGCAAGGTGCAATCCATGAACGACCTGGAAGTGCAGACACTGGAGAAGGTTGAGGCTCTGGACTGGGACCGTGGACGACGCCGGTCGCTGACCATCTGCCTGCTCACGCGCCGGCCTGAAGAACGACTTGCAGAATTGCCAGGCCGGTCAAAACTGATCCCGAACCGGTCGACGCCTGATCCGGTTAAGCGATATTGATTTAGAGGTGACACCATCGGCCACTTTGCGCAACCACTTTGAGAAATCTCAAGGCTGAGAGTTTTGCAACTCTTCCACGGCTCTACAAATTGACATCCGAAGCATTTTAACGAACAAAGGGCCGAATTTTTCGTGCAGTAGTTGCTGAGGAATGAATTGCCAATCAAGAGGAGAATGAAGGGTGTTTCCGTGTTCCCATGGGTATTCACAGTTGTCCGGCCTCTTGCCATCTCGTTTCATAGCTGGATTTAAGATTTCGATCTCGGCCGCCAGGTGACGGGTAAATTGAAGAAAGGCGGATTTAGTCCGCAGGTCCTCGCCGAGAAATTCCAGCTGTGCACGAATCACCGTTGGTAGAGGGTTTGCAACAAATCCATGACTGCTCTGTAGATCTGCGGGCAGAGTACCTCTATCGTTCATAAGTCGAGACTTACAAATCTTTTCGCAAGCCATCTGAAGTAACAACATCCGATGGCAAGGATGAGCGTCATTGTTTAGCTCAAGGGCCTGCCACACGTAAAAGTCAGCCTGAGCCTGGCGGGCGAAAGCGAGTGACCATGCAGCAGTCGTAGCTTTCATTTGGCTACAGATTCTTCGAGCGGCCTCGGAAACTCCTCACCCAGAAACCATCCTTCAGGCAGTCTCAACTCATGTGCCTGAATTTTAAGAAATTCCGCTGGCGAAACTTCTATGATCACAGTCGGATAAGGAATTCCGCTGGCCGGTGCGGGACCGAAATTCACTGGCAAAACTCCGGAAGGTACTGTGTTGGCATTGACTTCCAAAAGTTTAATCGGCTCAACAGGGCTTACCTCGGCTTCAGCACTGCCTTTGAGTCGAATAATTTTCTCCAGCCCAGCTTCAACCTGAAAGTGCTTTTGTGCAATTTGACCGGCCACTTCCGACTTTTCGTCGATCACATCCAAGGCCTGATTGAAACTGTGAGTCATTGAACTACCGCATTGAGGACAAGGTTTCCCCCTTTCTTCAAGCGTCAACCATCGGCAGCATTTATCACATCGAATATAAGCCATCTTTCACCGACTTCGTAAAAGCGACCTGGCATTGGAATTTTAAACCACTGAATTCACCCTAACACGCTGGACATTTTCAAAGCAAGCCCAGGGAGTCTGTTTCACTGATTGCAATATGCCTTTGAGCGAACAGAATTTCCCAACCATCAGGCCCCATGTGAGTGACTGTCCAGCGGATCCGCATTCAATCGCCTGATCGCCAGCCTCACCACTACCAGACCCAATACCAGCGCCAAGGCCCCTGTATAAAACGGCGCAGCCTCGCCAAATCGGCCCAGCAATTGATTGGCGAACGAATAATTCAACATCCGTGCAAATGTCTGTGCCGATGTCATGGCTCCAAACACGGCCCCTTGCACCGCAGGTCCGCTTGATCTGGAGACCAGGCTGGTCATGCTCGGGTTTGCCATGCCCTGGCCCAGTCCGACCACCACCAGGGCGGGCAATAGAAGGACCGTCATATTCACTTGCGATAGCATCAGGAAGCCAACGATCAATGTACACATCCCAGCCACGACCAGCTTTTTCTCGCCGAATCTGACCACCAGACGGCGAATTAAAAAGCCTTGCCCAAATGCACCTACAAACCCTAGAAATGCAAACGCCCACGAAGCCTGACTTGGCGTATATCCCATCCGACGCTTCAGGAACAGGCTGAAAGTGCCTTCAAGGCTCGACCAGCCCATGATGAGTAGTGCGCTTGCAAGTACAAGCAATTGCAATCGATGGTCGCGCATGACCGTTCTCACGCCTTCGCGACCAATCACCCGTGATTCCGTGCCCAGATTCGAACCCGCCGGGCGGCTTTCAGGCAGCTTGATGGCGACGATAATCCAGGCAATCATGGAGAACATGGCGGCCACCAGAAATGGCAGTCGAAGGCTGTTCGGGCCAAGGTCAATTCCGCTTAAAAATCCGCCCAGTGTAGGCCCCAGAATAAAGCCCATCCCAAAGACCATCCCAATCATTCCAAACGATTTGGCTCGATCCTTCGGCGGTGTGACGTCAGCCACATATGACTGAGCTACCAGAATATTCCCGCCCGATGCACCGTCCAGCATCCGCGCCAGCAGCATGAATTCAAACTGCTTTGTAAACGCCAGAATCAGGAACGAAATGGTGGTGCCCATCTGACTGGCCACCAAAATTGGCTTGCGGCCATATCGGTCGCTCAACCTGCCTAAAATCGGGCCTGCAAAGAGCTGGCAGAATGGATAAGCCGACATCAGCATGCCGATTCGGGTCGGGCTGAAGCCGGCTAGATCTGCATATCTGGGCAGCAGTGGAACCACCAGAGTGAAGCCCAGCAAATCGACCAGCAATATGAGCAGGATCAGCTTCAATCGTCCTTTGGAAGATGGCGGAGATTGTGGATCTGACTGCGATTTATCAACCTGACTCATGATTTTATGGAATTTCTACTGTGGTTTGGAGATGTATTATCGACCGGTTTTATAAAATCCAATTACAACTCATGCTGATCGGCAGGAATTGTCTGATTGGAGTCAGATAAACTCTGTTCTGCAATTCGTGATGCAATCCGTTCTTCACGCATTTTATCTGCAAGGGTTTTAACCTCGTCCAGCAACTTTCCCTGCAGCTCGATAATTTTATATTCCATGGAAAATGCCGCCAGACTCACCACAAACACACACACCGCAAGAATATGGTGATACATGCTTTGCTGAGGCATCGGGGTCGGATATTCCCTGTGCACCCAGGCGCCTGCCCAGGCGGCAATCGCCACCATGCACATGGCCCTGAATTCCCACTTGAACCCCTTACGCTTGTTGGCTTTCGACCGGACCAGAATCTCATTCGGCATCTTGTAAACTTCCACCACTTCCCGCACCCACCGATTCGTTCCCATCAGGTAGGTATAAGCAATGGAATGCACCAGAAGGCTGAACATGACTGTGGCCAGCCCGATCAGAAAGTGCACCCCAAGAGCCTGATCGTGCCGGCCCGGCCATTGCGAAACGGAGATGATTCCCAGCACATAACTGGCTACAAGGAGCGAGAAATCGGTGATGGCCAGACTCAGGAAAATGCGATTCATGGTGGAGGTTCTTCTGACTTTCAAACACGCGTCAACAAGGCGGATGATGGGGTGGACGAAGCCGGCCTGACACTGCGGAATGTCTCAATTCAAGAACGGTCAATCTCAATCAGGATTAGCCAGTTCGGCCATGAATCGAGCGCCAGCCCGAATGCCCTTGTGGAAGTCGGCCAGGCTGAATTTCTCGTTCGGGCCATGCAGATTATCGTCGTTCTGACCCCAGCCCAGTAAGAGTGTATCCACTTTGAGCTGATCCTTGATCAATCCCACCACCGGAATTGATCCACCTTCGCGCACCAGCACAGGCTCGCTCTCAAACGCCACAGCCACAGCCCGCCGGGCCGCCGCCATGCCGGGGGTGTCGGTTTGAACCACCACTCCGGGTGCGCCGTGATGCTCAATGATTTCGTAGGTCACGCCTACCGGGCAGACCTTGGCCACGTGCTTGCGGAACAGGTCGGCAACCACCTTGTTCAACTGATTCGGAACCAGCCGGAAGCTCAGTTTGGCACCCGCTTTAGCTGGCAGAACCGTCTTCGGGCCAGGCCCTGCATAGCCGCCCCAAAGGCCATGCACATCGCAGGTCGGGCGGGCACTTTTGCGTTCGAGAGTGGTGAAGCCGGCTTCCCCGTTGAGGGCCGTCACACCGAGCCCTTCGGCGAATTTGGGTTCATCGAACGGGAGCTTGGTGAACTCGGCACGCTCCCA
>CAMBZY010000202.1 GCA_945872325.1 Candidatus Kuenenia stuttgartensis
ATCAGTTCCGGTGATTGGTTCATGACCTCTCGCACTAGCCTGAGCGCCTCTTGATTATCTTTTGTGGATTCCATCAATAGTGCCAGTTCCAGTTTGATATCAGACCTGCCGGGCTGTAACTCCAAGGCCCGTTTCATGTCGGCAAGGGCTAATTTCCACTGACCTTGATCTCGATGCGCAAGTCCTCGTTGCAACAAAGCATCCGGCTGATCCGGAGAGAGATCCAGGACCCGATTGAGCCTCACAATCGCTTGCATCGGCTGGCCACGTTCGCGTTGGATTCGTGCCACACGCATGAGTGCGATTGAATGGTCCACTTCAATATTCAAGCAGTCGAGATAGGACTGAAGTGCCTCGCCGGTTCGCCCCTGAGCCTCATAAAGCTCTCCAAGTTTCAGGTGTGGCTCGGATTTTTGCGGTGCCAGGTCAATGGTCGTTACCAAGTGTTTGACGGCCGGTTCGAACTCTCCCAGAGCCGTTTCCGCCTCCGCCAGTCCGGCCCAGACCGCCGGATCGTTTTTATCGAGTTTTGAAGCTTTTTCCCAAGTGGCTTTGGCATCCGTCCATGCCAGTAATTGATTCTGAACCCGGCCAAGTCTCACATAACCTTCAATGGATTTGGGATTTAGCTCAATGGCTCGTTTTAGATGGGCCTGTGCCGTGAGGAAATCTCCGGACTCCGTCGCTGTATCTGCCAGCGATATTTCCTGACGCAATCTTGCCATCCGCGCAGGATCATTTGTCCGATGTGCCCACAGCCAAGGGGCATGACTGCAGCCAGAGGTCATAAAACATACACTTAAGACGAGCCAATAGAACCACTTACCCTTATGGAGCCGAGTTTCAGGCCAACCTTTGATTTGAACGCCATCCATGGCCGTGACCTCTCGATTTGATTGGTTCAAGTTAACAAAACCAGCCAATTTGAACAGGTCAAAGTGGTGAGTTCAGGAATGGTCCCGGACCTCCTTAAAAAAGTCTATAAACTGGCGGCCCACCTCTTTCCATTCAAATTTCTGATGAATTCTTGCGAGGCCACGACTTGCCATTTTAGCTCTGAAATCGGGCTGATCGAGCAAATCGTTTAACGTCTTAACCCATTCCTCTATAGAATCTTCCGTAAGGACAATCCCTCCTGATCCGAGAACAAACGGGATCTCACCCGACCGACTGGCCACCACCGGCACTCCACTTGCCATCGCTTCGATCAGAATTCTTCCCAGTTGCTCCTGCCAATGAGGCATCGTCTGCGATGGAACAACACATATGTCAAGCATATTCAACATCTTAGGTATCTGGTCATGAGCAACTCCGGTGAGAATTTTCACCACTCCATCGCCATATTTTCCAGCCCAATCACGGAGTTCTTGCTCCAAAGGGCCGCCACCCACAAAGATCGCTCTCCAACGATTGCCCGGGCCCTGAATTTGGTCCAGCACTTTCATCAAGTGCCTAAGCCCTTTTTCTTCGACGAATCTTCCAACGTAACCCATGACTGGCACATCATTTTGAGGCCAGTTCAGATTCTGGAAAGCAAGTGGTTTCGATTCCTGATCAGGTCGAAATACTTCGGTATCCACTCCGAGCGGGATTTCCACCCAAGGCTTGTCCCGATAGTACTTCCGAAGTTTCAGGTTATCGACAATGGTTTGTCCAAAACCTGTCCATCCAGATGACTTACGCAGTGAATATCGTTCAAACCATGAAAATGGCGGGGGATATCGTTTGGGGAGGTTCTGAAAAGTGGAATAAATCAGGGCTGAATCGACAGGTGACCATCGGGCAATCTGAAATCCTGCGTAAATGAACGGCTCTTCCCAGGCATGGACAACATCAAATCGACCATTCTTGAGGATATCGCGCAACTTTCTACTATATCGGAAGATATGTACACGACAAGTCCCTAAAGCTGGAATTTTAACCAATTCAAATGGCTCATTCTCGCCTGTTTCGCAATGCATCGGCCTGAGATCTGCATGATAAAAGTCGGGGGCGGCAACAGTGACGTCATGCCCCTCCAAGGCCCATTCGCGGGCCAGCCTTCGATTCATTGAAACCACATAAGAATGACCAACAGTGAGGATACGCATCGGAGCAACTCATGATCATTTTGGAATCAAAAAAACAACGTAAGAACTTCTTGTCGAAAGGCTTCCAGACTATTTCTGGAAGCCCGATGGATGGGCCTGATGCCACGCCCAGGCCGACTTGATCACAGGCTCAATGGCCTTGAATTTGGCCGACCAGCCCAGTTCTTTAAGGGCTTTCGTAGGATCGCCCATCAGCACGGCTGGGTCGCCTGGACGGCGGTCGGATTCAATCACAGGAATCGGGTGTCCCGTGACGCGTCGAGCCGCTTCAATCACTTCGCGGACACTCACCCCGACACCTGTTCCCAGGTTGTAATGCACAAGACGGCCTGGCTTTAAGTGGCTTAAGACACGCAAGTGGGCATCTGCCAAATCTTCCACATGGATGTAGTCGCGTACGCACGACCCATCGAGGGTTGGGTAATCTGTACCGTAAATCTGAACATGCGGACGTTGCCCCAAGGCCACTTGGAGAACGATCGGAATCAGGTGACTTTCCGGGTCATGATCCTCACCTATCGAGCCATCCGAGGCTGCTCCACAGGCGTTGAAATAGCGCAAGGCGGCAGCTTCAAGCTGAAAAGCGGCGGCATAATCTGCCAGTGCGTGCTCGATCACCAGCTTGGTAAAACCGTATGGATTGATCGGATTTTTCGGAAGATCTTCGGTGATCGGTGGTTGAACGTTTCCGAAGACGGCACAGGTGCTCGAAAAAACGATCTTCTTCACGCCTGATGCTACCATGGCATCCAGCAGGGAGAGCGTTCCAGTGACATTTGTTTTGTAATAGATGTCAGGTCTGACAACGCTCTCGCCGACCAGCGCTTTGGCGGCAAAGTGCATCACGGCTTCAATGTCGTGCTGCTTCATGGTTTCGATCAATTTGCCCGTGTCCAGCAAATCGCCAACAATTAGCCGTCCCTCAGGAACTGCGGCGGCGTGGCCCTGGCTTAGATTGTCATAAACCCAGACATCATTGTGATTTGAGATCAAGTGACGCAAGCAGTGACTGCCGACGTAACCGGCTCCACCAACGACTAAGATTCTCATAAAGGCTTAATCCTTTGAATCGTTTAAGACGTCACGTATCGCGTTCAGGACTGTCTGATGCACTTGACCGTTTGTGACCACCACGCCCCGACCGTGAGCGAACCGATGGTTGCCGTCCCAATCGCGTGAGTCGGTCCAGACGAGTGGTTTGCCGTCGATGTCTGTGACTGTTCCGCCCGCTTCTGTGATGATCAGGACACCTGCCGCATGATCCCAAACCGCTTCACGATATGATGTTGACGTCGGCAGACGCAAGTACATGTCGGCAATTCCACAAGCGACAGCCGCGTATTTGGCCTGACTGTCCATCTTGGAAATATTCTGGTCGGGAATCCCCAGATTGGCTGCCACCTGACCGCTCGTTCCATGAGGGCTGTGGTTGAGCGATTCACACATGCTGAGAAGTTCACCAGGCTGATTGGCTCGCACATGAATCGCGACGGGTTCAGCATCTTCATTCAGAGGGACTGCAAAAGCACCCTTGCCAAGTTGAGCAAACAGAATCCAGCCATGCTCATGACGACCTGGGATTACGAATTCCGGGCACGCCACAACAGCCACTCTGACTTCTCCGCTTTCGATCAGTCCAAGTGCGACCGCATATTGGCCACCTTTGAGGTAACCTTTCGTACCATCGATTGGGTCGATCACCCAATAGCGGTTACGCCATGAATCGGTGATCGTGCCTGCCGCGTTGCCATCGAGAGGGTCACGATTGATGGTACTGACGAGGGCTTCGATGGTCGGAAACGAGGCTTTGGCCGAGTCCAGATCGTTCAGCAGTTCGGATGTAAATTCATGGCTTGATTGAAAATCAGTAACGGAAGCGGTTTCTTCAGCCATGATCGGATCGGTTGTAAAGATGCTCCTCAGAGACTTTGCGATGATTGCCTGGCTCCCAAAGTCGGCATTGGTCACTGGGCTTCCGTCAAGCTTTACTAACGGTCTTATACGCTTTTCAGTACGGATCTTATGACAAAACAGAGCGGCTTTGCGAACAGCATCAATCGCAGCGGAAAGTTCCTGATCCAGCATTCAACTTCTCCATCAAACTGAGCACGATCACAAGCCAGTCACCATAAGTCCAGGTCCACCAACATATCCGGATTTGGCAGAATTGAATAGCGAAAAGTCAGAGTCTGGCACAAACGCGTTGAGGAATTTCACAGCTTTTTGAACCCGGGTGGATCGAAGTCATCGAAAAAAGATTCTGAGGCTGTAAAAAAACGTAACACTTGACGCCTCTGATATATTAGAATCGGCGTTCAAGTCATAAGTCGGCTAGATTCTACCGACGTGAAATCGATAAACGTATCAGGCCTGTGAATTGTTCACATTCATCGTGAGAATACGAGATTGAGCGTATTTTTAGCGATTATGCGAATATTCGAAGAGCCTCGTATATGGAACACTCGACGCACTTTTTCGATTCCGGTTCCAGCTTCAGACAATCCATCACCGAACGGTCTTCATCGATCCATCCAAAAGAAGTGGTTTCACGCGTGGACTTAAATAACGAAGCCCAGCCTCAGAAAAAAGTCAAACCCACTCCTTCGATGATTTTGAAGCGAGAGGCTGGGACGCTCGACCAACCGGAATCGGCTGATGAACTTGGTCGTCTGCGCGAGTATCGGATCTCCAAGATTCTGGGCGAAGGTGGGATGGGGGTGGTCTACCTTGCGTGGGATGCGAATTTGCATCGATCCGTGGCTTTGAAGGTCATGAAGCGTTCGATTGCCGAGAACGAATCTTCTCGTCAGCGATTCATTCTTGAGGCCCGCGCGACTGCAGCCATCGACCACGACCATATCGTGACGATTTATCAGGTGGGCGATCACAACGGTGTCCCTTACCTTGTCATGAAATATCTGGAAGGCCAGACACTCGAAGATTTAATCCGTAAACATAAGATCATCCAGCCTTTGGAAGCGGTCCGCATCAGCCGCCAGATTGCCGAAGGTCTTGATGCCGCCCATCGCTGCAACTTGATTCACCGCGATATCAAACCATCGAATATCTGGCTTGAAACGATTCGTTCGCGGGTGAAGATTCTCGACTTTGGTCTGGCACGGATCTCCGATTCAGCGGATCCGAATATCACTCAGACAGGCGTGATTCTTGGTACGCCTGCTTATATGTCACCAGAGCAGGCAGCGGGCTTGAATCTGGATGGCCGGAGCGACTTATTCTCTTTGGGAACCGTGCTTTACCGCATGGTGACCGGCAAGCCTCCATTCCGGGGCTCGAACAATCTGGCGATTCTGAGAAGTCTCTCGATAGATCAACCCGTTCCACCGAATGAACACAATCCACAGATTCCGCCACGTCTGTCGAACCTGATTCTGAAACTTCTTGAGAAAGAACCAGATGCCCGTCCATCGTCTGCCATGCTGGTAGCTCAGCTTTTAGAAACGATCGAACAGGATTTGGCGAGTGGTTCGCAGGACTCATTTCGTGCGGACAGTTTTCTGGGGAATTCTGCGACAAGGTTTGAAGCCATATCCACTCTGGATGAGATTCGCGAAGCCCCAGCCTGGGCCGCCACGGGTCCTTCGAATCTGGCAGGTGTGAATCTGGACAACATTTCGTTGGCTCCGGTGGATGAGGACGAAGATGCCTCGGACAAGAAAAACGCCAAGGCCAAGCCCTCAGCCAAGACAACGGCGACTGTCGAAGCCGCTGTCGAGCCTAAGAAGCCGCAAAAGGTGGAAGTGAGTCCGCTCTTGCGAAAGCTCGCGGAGCAAGCGGCTATTCAAGATGAGGATGATGATGAATCGAATTACATATTCGATTCTAGATCAGCTACCCTGAACCAATGGAAACGGCGAAACTATTGGGAAAATTTCCCATGGAGGCCGATTATTTTCACGATGTCTTTGATACTGGCAGTTGTTGTGGTGGGAATTGCAATTTATACCTTCTTCCCATCGGAATGGCTGGGTGGAACTGCGCAAGAATCTGTCCAATCATAGATGTTTTGGTGCGGTTTACATTTCCCGAACAGATTTGAAGGCGTTTTCATTTCTCGAATTATTAAATCATAACTTTGAGGCATCCGCACTCGTATTGCGATTGATGGCAGACATTACAGAGACGAATT
>CAMBZY010000203.1 GCA_945872325.1 Candidatus Kuenenia stuttgartensis
ATGGCAGGCGGATTCTCATATTGACGTCCACTTGCGGTAAGAATCTCGGAAACAAACTGATCATATGGCTTATTCGAAGCCAGTGAATCCCTGATCCAGCCTGCGAACAAAGTTGTTCCCGGCCTTTGCATACTGGTGGAATATCCTGCCCCTCGATTTTGCAGAATCTCGGCCCACTTTAATGCAAAAAAACTTGCATATTCCGGCCGTTCAAGCAATCTGTCAATCAGTCTGGCCCGTTTATTCGGTGATTTATCTAGGGAATATTGGGCGATTTCATCTGGAGTGGGCAAAGTTCCACAAATATCAATCATCGCCCGGCGAAGAAATGTTTGGTCGACAGCTGCTCCAGACGGAACCACGCCGAGCTTTCTCCATTGTTGCATTAAATACAAGTCCGCAGGAGAGCTTCCCAGATGCTTTTCAACCTCATCCAGTTTCGTCTGGACAGCCTTGATTTTCAAATCATCCTGAACGAATGGAACCACCGCCTGAAAAGTTGCAATCTGATCATTAAACCGGGCCATCACAGCTACAATCCCAGCCTGTGTCGTTGTTAATACTTTTCCGTTGGAATCCACTGTGGCAATACCTGGCTCATTCGACTGATATAATGTCTGCCGGGTCACATCACGCGTCGTCCCATCGGAAAAATACGCTTTTACGTGTAATTGTTGGGCGGACTTGCTCTTCAGGATCTGCCCTTGGGGCGTTAATTCAATGCGTACAAGCTGAGGATCATTTGACTGAGGCCCAATAGCTCCCTGCTCGATCCAGCCTTTCAGAATCCGATAATCGTCACTGGATTCGTCCAGCAATCGACCTCCCCCGTGCGGCATTCGTGCCGTCGCTTTGAGTAGAATCAGACTTTTTTCGGGCGCTGCAGGGAAAATTCGCCGCCCCCGCGCCTCGTTCACCAACGACTGATAATCCACATCAGGCTCGAATCCCAGCAAAGAAAGCCTGAACCCATTCTGGCCTGTCGATTTGCCATGACAGCCACCACCATTGCAGCCCAAACGTGTCAATAATGGAACCACTTCGGTACTGAATCGAATTTTAACGGCTTGTGACTCATCAGCTTTTAAAGGTGTACCAAGAATTGTGATGCTGCAAACCAACAACCACAACAGAGTTTTCAGACCGGTTTTTTGATGGTTCAGCGTCATTTGGTCACTCCACAATTTCCAGATTAAGAAAACAGCTACCCTGATAGATCGGTTCATCTTCCACCACTCCCACAGAGAGTAGCCGAAGGAATTGCACTTTCCCCAGTGGAGCATCATCGTTGACAATGATCTGTATCGACCCTTTGCTGGTCTGCCCCACAAAGGTTTCACCGCGACCTCTGAGGCCAGTCACATCGGTGATCAGACCAGGCATGGCGATCTCCGTATGCATCTTACCAATAAATCCATTACGACGCTGCGAACGATATGCAATTTGTATCGTCTCGCCCCGCTTTGCCCGCTTCACAGCAAACGGATCTGCCTCTACGACAAACGCCGAAGGCTGAACATCGATACTTACGGGATTGCTATACACCACGGTTTTCTCAGGCTTTTTCGGATCGCTCGACGGTATCGTCGTCTCGGCCTCTACCACAAAAGAGTATCGGCCAACAGGCAGGTTGGGCGGCAGATAAAAGCTGAGAAATCCTTTGGATTGATCTGCCGGAATGGTCGATGTCTGGTTTGCAATCAACTCTGGAAGACCCGCTCCAATCAACCTCACAGGCGATTGATGTCCTTTGTCGCGCCGTTCTATGGTCACCGCCACATCGACGGCGCCGCCCGGTGAATGCCTGGGCTTCAGAGTTCCATAAAGCTGATGTTTTAATGGCTCGTGAGCATCTGCCGTGATCCTCAGAGGAGCATCCGTTGTTATTGCCATTGGAGCCTGAGATACAATTCGTCCCCATCCATTCGGCGTACCAGAACGAACAATGGTTCCCATTTTTAACTTACGCTCACCAAGGCTCTTAGCCTCGCCCTTCAGTTTCAATTCTGTCCACTGTAAAGGTGTATCCGAATCCACAGAAATCATAGCCATTGCCTGATTCACACCGGGGCCAATCCAGAGTTCGGGAAATTCGACTCCGGTGGGTAGCTTATTCGCTGAAACCCGGATCTCTCCGTCAAATCCTCTCTGCCGAAATGCGATCACATCCATTGCCATACGCCCACCCCTGGCCAGATTCAGACCGACTGGTTCGGGTTGATGGGGCACAGCCAGCAAGTGAAAGTCAGGCTCTTCTCGGCGAACCGATAAATGGTATATGCGTCGCGGATCTTTTTTTATTCCGCCCGCCAAATCATGAACTGCAATCAGAAAAATCCCGTCAGAAGGTGCGACAAATCGCCCGGATGGATCATGATGGGTCGTCGGAAATGCAGTTGTCGTGCCTGAAATCTGGTTGCCATAACTTGCCAGCCGAGTCTCTCCTGACGCGTCGAATACATCAATCTGCAAATCCAAAGGCGATTGAATCCGTTCTGCCATTCCCTCAAAATAAAAGACCTCGCCGCGCTGCATCTCCAATGCAAACCAGTCTCTTTCGTTACCATTCTCAAGCCGGCCACTGACCTCCGCAGGGCATTTTATTTTCTGAGCCGTGGTGGGCGAATGATTATCAATTCGGTCCTCCATCACCGAAATATCTGTCAGACCGATAAACAAAGGCGACTGACTTTTCGGATAATAATATGCAAACCCATCCAGCACAGACTGAACAGGCTTCATCAGAACCGGTATATCCGTGGTTTCATGCGTCACTGATGCTGGAATATCGATTAAAATACGATCAAAGTTTTTGGCTTGATTTTGTTGAGTTTCTGGACTGCGATTGGCCAGATTCCAACCATATAATTCAATCCGGCAAGGCTTGCCTTTTTGGACAATACTCGGCACGGCGAATGCCACCCTTGGCCCTGTATCTATGGAGATTCGATAAATCTGATCTGCACTTCCACTGAATGTCAAATCCTGGACTTTTAAAATGTAATCCCCGTCTTCAGAGGGTGTAAAGTCGATCAGTGGGTCATTTGCAAAGTATCCACGACTGACTTCCAGTCGTCGGCCGGATCGATCGAAAACTTCCAGGACAGCTCTGAGGCGTGAGTCAATCCGCTCGGCAGAGCAATCCATCAGGATACGTTGGCCCTTTTTGGCATGAAACTGATAAAAATCCATGTCTCCAGATTTTTCAATCCGGCCATTGATCGTCATATCGAGCGAAATTCGTATCGCTGATTGAGCCGAATCGTTTGGTTGATGCTCTGTCAGCTCCGTTAAGTTTCCAACCGTAAATGTTCGTGCGGCACTGACGCCTTTTTCACCGACAGCCCAGAGGTCGTAGCTTCCAGGCATGGTCGTTTCCGGTATCATAAGCCGGAATTGAAGCGGCCCCAGTCGCTCGCACACCAGTCCTGAAGCGTTGCAACGTACTGTTTGGACGGTTTCAAGACCACTGCCCGCAAGCGTCACATCCACTGAACGACCTGCCTGGCCACCAGCTGGAAACACGGTTTCGATCACAGGCGATTGTCCGGTAACAGTTCGAACCTGCACCAGAATCAGGCACAAAAGCAGGAAAAAGCGTTTCAGATGATGCGTCAGGTGGATACTTCGCTGCATGGGCCTTTCCTGATATCTATCAGATGCCTGCACTCAAACAGTTCAATCGAACACTCTCATATGGACTCGCCTGGCAACATTCGAGGCCCCCATTCCTAATCCGTAGTAGCAAGATCCTAACTTGCAGGCCCCATCAAACGCAAGTAGAAACGGGCATTTACTTTATCGTGGGCGACGGCCCAAATGCTCTTCGTAAAGCCTCCAGGCAAACTAAATAGTCGGCCATGACCCAAGAAAAAATATTAAACTTTCCAGAACTGGCTCGTTTCACCGCTTTGGCAAAACAAGAGCATTCGCAATCCCGATCCTGAATCTTTCCAAAAACTCCTCAATTCATGTATGATCTCATGCTCAAGTGTAATCCAATAAGGCCTGAAAAGAGCAGAAACCAGATGTCTCAAAACTTCGCCGATCGTCTCGCTCAGTCTGTAAAATCCAAGGGGAACGCCGTTCTGGTCGGTATCGATCCGAGACCCGACCAACTCCCGTCCCATTGGATCGAAAGCTTTCAGGGCGATGTGGTTCGAGCCGTTCAGGAGTTCGGCACAGAAGTGGTCAGGACGGTTGCACCGCTTGTCCCAGCCGTCAAATTCCAAATGGCTTTCTATGAGGCCCTCGGCCCAACCGGCATGATCGCTCTCGAAGCCACCGCAAATTGTGCTCGCGAAAACGGTCTACTGGTCATCATGGATGGTAAACGCAACGATATCGGCAGCACTGCCGCCGCCTATGCCACTGCTTATGTCGGCTCGCCTGAAGGTGGCCCTGAAAATTCCAGCCCTGCCTGGACCAGTGATGCCCTGACCATCAATCCATATCTCGGCGGAGAGGGCATCACGCCTTTCCTGCAAGGCTGTAGACACACCGGTGCAGGGCTTTTTCTACTGGTGCGGACGAGCAATCCATCGGCCGGCGAATTTCAGGATCTGATCGCTGACGGCAAACCCGTTTACAGGCATGTGGCCGACCGTATGATGAACTGGGCAGAGCCTTTCCGTGGTGAATGCGGATATAGCTCTCTGGGCGCCGTTGTTGGAGCCACTTCGCCAGCCCAACTGGCGGAACTCAGGCAAGTTCTGCGTGGAATTTGGATTCTGGTGCCAGGCTACGGTGCCCAGGGCGGAACCGCTGCCGATGTTGCTGTGGCCTTTGATGAACAAGGACTTGGAGCAATTGTCAACAATTCTCGAGGCATTACTTTTGCGTACCAGAAATCCGAATTCGCCACACGTTTCGGCTCTAACTGGCAAGCATCCGTTCGAGAAGCGACTTTGACGATGATCAAGGATCTGGCCAAGCACACGGCCAAAACCTGATCCGCCATACAGCTCATAAGCTATTTATATTAAACACCTTACAACCCCGACCAACCAGGATTCATCTGGTCGGCCGGCAATTTGATTTCCGTAACATTCCCCACAAAATCAGTCCATTCGGTATCGCTTGAGAAGTGCGTCGTCAAGCTCGACGCCCAGCCCCGGCTTATCCGGCACAACAGCGAACTTGGGACCGATCTGCAGAGGCTCGGCCAGCAGATCGGTTTCGTGATAGCAAGGGCCAAGGATATCAGCTGGATATTTATGGCTTTCAATCTCAGGCGTACTGGCCGCGAGATGCAACATCGCTGCCGAAGCAATTCCAAGCTCCAGATTCGAGCCGATGTGACAACCCATATCGGCGGAATGTGCGACATGGGCTATCTTTTTGGCGTTTATGATCCCGCCGTTTTTACCAGGATAAACACTGATAATATCCACGGCCTGATGGGCTGCTGCCTGATATGCTTCTACGAGTGTCCAGACATTTTCGTCGGCCATCAATGGGGCAGGGGAGATGCGTCTGAGTTCACTCATTGTAGCCCAATCGCCAGAACGAGTTGGCTGTTCAATTAATATGAGTTGAAACTTCTCAAATTGGGGCAGAATTTTTCGAGCGACCGGAGCCGACCATCCACAATTGGAATCGATCGTCATTGGGAGTTCCATTCCAGCCACGGATCGAACCGCCGCAACTCGCTCCAAATCCTCCTTCGGCACCAGTCCCACTTTCACTTTCAGGCAACCTACGCCCCACTCAAGAAACGTCTCCGCCAATTTCGCAGCCTGCTTTGGCTCAAATCCACCGATCATCATTTTCATCGGAATCTTGTCGTGACACTTACCTCCTAAAAGCTCGTATAACGGCAGATTTCTGGCCTTTCCCAATATATCCCATAACGCCATTTCGATACAGGCTTTCGTGAACGGGTTAAATTTCACATGGTGATTCAGATCAGCCATGATTTTTTGAATGTCGTTCGGATCTTTACCAACAACAATCTCAGTGATCTGGTTTTGCAATAACCCCACGCAAGTCTGTGCCGTCTCTCCCGACCAAAGGGCCTGAACCGTGGCTTCGCCAAGTCCAATCAGGCCCTGATCGGTATGCATCTTTAGAATCACATATTCACTCACGGCATGACGACCATGGGCAGTGATGGCAATGCGATCGGTTTTTAACGGGACACGTACCGGGACGGCTTCCAGACGGGTGATTTTCATTTTTAGTCGACAGAATATCTGAATTCAGGGGATGTAGTGGAGACAACA
>CAMBZY010000204.1 GCA_945872325.1 Candidatus Kuenenia stuttgartensis
AAAACTAGGGTTAAGTTGATGTCTGATTCTGAAATCTGAAGTTTCAGCCGAAGATTTGCGGTGGACCCTACCAGCGATTCATGAACAGTTGAGTCATGTTGACCATATCCCCTGACATGGCAGGATCTAGTATCTAAAATCACATGACAGGTTCATTCTGGAATCCGGCATGATCCACCGGAATCTGTATCAGATATTTTCTTTAACTTCTTGCTTATGGGACATGATATCGTATGGTAATCACCAATCGTTGAGTTTGATGACCATCACAACTTTACTTTTCTGTCCATTCGCCGCTTGTTCACACAGCCAGGCTCCCCTCAATCAATCGGGTGCTTGGTTCGCTCCATTCATTGATAGAAACCGATATCGCACCATGTTGACCCTTAGTGGTACTCTGCCGGCACCCCGGCACGCGCTCACCGTTCTAGCCATGTTGCTTTTTAGCATCATTGCCCCGCTTGCACAAGCCGCTGATTTTTTGCTTCAGAATACCAATTTTGAATCAGGCTATACACTCGGTCAGCTCACGACCGATGCCACTGGCACTACCGCCGGCCAGGGCGGATGGTTTACTGCAACCACTGGGACAGGTGGGGCTGCGAACTGGAATGTCGTCGCCGACCCAGTCTCAGGCGGAAGTCATGGCAATGTGCTGGCAACGCAGGCTGGCAACACGGCCAGTGGCAATAATGTGACCCGAAATGCCTGGACGAACGATGTGGCCACCAACATGGCGAGCAACCCGGCATCCAACGACGTTTTCCAAATCACCTATGATTTCTACATGGGCGGCACATCAAGCACCAGCACCAACCGCTATGGGCTTTATATGTACGACTCAACCGGCACCAAGATTCTTGCCGGGGCCACCATGCAGAACAATACAGGCCAATTCTATCTCGTTGGCTATTATAACAACGGTGGAACCCTGGGCAACTATAGTTTCAGCGCAGGCTTAGGAGGGACCGGAAAGCCACCAGTGTTATCCCGCAACACCTGGTACACATTCTCAGTGACCTTCAACAAAACGACTGGCCGTTTCGAAGCCGGTTTCAGCACGGACGGTGGCACGACTTTTACATCCTATTATGTGGATGGTGCCGCCGCAGGAAGTAATCCAGGCGAATTGGATACGATTGGTACAGTCAACAGCGGCACAGCAGCACAGGGGAGCACTCTTGGCTATTATGACAATATCCATATGATCTCAACGTCAATTGCCGTTCCCGAGCCTTCCACCTATGCCATGGGTGGTCTGTGCGTATTGATTCTGGGCGCGATCGCCAAACGCCGCAAAGCCGCCTGAGCCTCAACGTCCAGCCAGAGATCCTCCAGCCTCTTTCCGAAGGGCTGGAGAGATCGGTGCCTGTAAGATGTTATCCGGCTGAAAGATGGAAATCCAATCCCGTGGAAAGTAGGATGGGATGAATCGCGGCCGCTCAAGCCTAATAAATGGGGTGGTCAAGCCAGTCTTGGCGATAGCCCCGGTTGTTTTGTTGGTTGTGCCTGATCGTTATTACGCCGAAACCGTGGGTTATCGCCCTGCGACTAGTTTGCTAAAGTGCCGGTAGTTCTGAACCCGCGTTCACTTTGAAATCCGGCAACTTCATGAGTGGACAAACATGAACCGAAAAAAAACTCCGGTTTTTCCATGAACGCGGCTTAGATCGGTTCGACTCCTCCTTGACCCAGGACACCTGCTTGCGGATGTTCTGTTTGACCGATCGGTAAGGATTTTTGGAAACTTTTCGCATAAACACTAAAAGTCTTTTTCAGAAGAATCAGATCTTTAAAAAGTGTGTATGGTTGATCGAAAAAATGATGGATGTATCGTAAATTAAGCAATAAGATGAAAACATTGCGGTTGGCAAGAAATGGTCAAATTGTTAAATATTGATGAACATTAGAAATGTATACAAAGAAAATATGTGATCTATTTGTTGACAAGAAAAAGTGCTAAGGTTACAAATATTAGTATCTACTCTATGCAACAAACGAACTATAAGAATTCCTACTATGGAAATTTCCTGGTACAACGACAGGGATTTTCTTGTTGGATCGAAGTATAGAGCAGATGAGTGTGGTCGGTCACTCTAATAATGGAGCTTTTCGAACTATGAAAATGGCAAGTTTCTCAAAAACGAAGCGTGGATTCACGCTGATTGAACTGCTGGTCGTGATCGCGATCATCGCCGTTCTGATTTCCCTTCTGCTTCCAGCCGTGCAATCGGCACGTGAAGCCGCCCGTCGTACCCAGTGTATCAATAACCTGAAGCAAATCGGGTTGGCGAGCCACTCATACCACGACCAAACCAACGTATTTCCTCCTGGAGCCATCACACATGCTCCTGGTGGCGGTTGGGGTGGCTGGGGCAACACAAATATTTCCTGGCGGATTCTGATCCTTCCAATGATGGAACAGAACCCAGTCTACAATTCCATCAACATGTTGCTGAACAACGGTGGCGGTAACACCATCGCAACAGCATGGTACGCCCAACTCAAGACGTATGTCTGTCCTTCCGATGGTTGGGCTGCATCCGGCTTTGTCCCTTCCAACAGCCCTGTTGGCTCGTATCCTCAATATGGCGATGCTCCAACTCTGCCAGGCAGAGCCAAAGAAGTTCCTATCACGAATTACTACATGAGTTTCGGTGATAACTACGCCATCTCTCCTTTGAGTGGTCCTAACCCTTGGGAAACTGAATTCCCACTGCCTGCTGGAAGCACCACCCGCATTGGCTGGAACGGCTTCTGGGGCACCCGTGGAGTGATCGCTCCTAAGGCTGGTGACACTGAAATGGCACTTCGCGGTTTTTCGGATTACCGCACGATGGGTTCAGTCGGAATTGCCGGCGTGACTGACGGTACCAGCAACACCATTTTCGTCGGCGAAGGTCTGCCTTCGGACGATGCCAACTGCGAAATCTGGGCTGCTACAGGTGCCGGTTCCGGTGTGACGATTCCAATCAACTGGAGAACCGACAAGCCATACGCTGGCTTCGGAGCCGGTGCTCCATGGAACACACGTGCCAGCTATGCTGCCCGTGGCTTCAAGAGCAATCACCCAGGTGGTGCAAACTTCCTGTTTGCTGACGGTTCCGTCAAGTTCCTCAAAGCCTCGGTCAGCCGCTCAACATACGCTGCCCTTGGTAGCCGTGCTGGTGGTGAAGTGATCAGTGCCGACCAGTATTGATTTCCGAATCTTGACAGGATGAAGCTTGATCAGAATCTAGCTTCATCCTGCTCTACAGGAACTTCAGGAAATCAATCCTGAAGTTCTTTTCTTCATGGCTTGATTTTCACGGATTGAATGCTTTCGTCAAAAGTGATGAAAGCCGAACACATCTTCAGAAATACACTCAGGAAAGAGTAGGCTGGCAATGAATCTTTTAGCCAAAATTGGCTCCAAAATACTATCCGCTTCTGCGGTACTTGTCGTTGTTTTGGTGGTTGGCTGCGGCGGCGACGATCTCGGCAAGCGTTACGCAGTTTCCGGCACGATCACTTATAAAGGTAAGCCCCTCCCTAAAGGCACCATTGCATTCATCTCGGAAAAACCAGATGGCCGTGGTGCATCTGGTGTGATTGAAGATGGCAAATATCAAATGACCACTCAAAGCGCGAACGACGGTGCCTTTGAAGGTTCCTACCTTGTCACGATTAACGACATTGTGATCGACAATGCCGCTGCTGAAGCAGAGACCAAAAAGCTGGCAGCAAAAAAGAACGTTCAGATGGCTCCAGGTGGGATGATCGACCAAGTGCACCAAGCCAAAGCACTTCGTAATGCAGCCAACAGCGTTCCCGCAAAGTACTCCTTGGCGTCTACATCAGGTTTGAAAGCCGAAGTCAAAGCAAGTTCCAATAAAATTGACTTCGAATTGACAGACTGATCTTTCGGCGAGCCCGCCTCTCCTGTAATCTATAAGAATCAAGAAACCTGATAGGAAATTCAACTCCTATCAGGGTTTTGATCGATTAAGATACTTAAGAGGTCGATTCAATCTTCTGAAATACTAGCCATCGGAGTGTTTTGAGCCATGTCACTGTACTATCCGTGCGGAACGATTTCCAGACGTGCCCTGCTTGCCGGAATGTCCATTCCAGCCATTGGTAGCGTGAAGTATGTCTCTGCCAGCGAATCACGACTGGTGACCGACCCTCTATTTGACAAATCCAAACTCGGTGCCCCAGGCCCATTCCCAGGCCGGGTGATTGAAGCCAAGCATGCTTCGTTGAGTAATAACGGCAAAAAAAGCCGCGATGCGTTCAAGCAGACCCTGGCCCGTGGTATGAAAGAACTGACTCAGGCTGATGACGATGTTCAAGCCTGGAGAAGCTTCTTCGAACCCGGCGATGTGGTGGGTATCAAGGTGGTCCCGAATGGTCACCCGCAGGCCCCGACCTCACCTGAACTCGTTCTGGAAGTGATCGAAGGTCTTAAAGCAGCTGGTGTTAAAACCAAAGACATGTTTGTTTACGACCGCTATCTTGGTGAATTCATGGGTGCTGGATATCAGAATATCCTCCCTCCCGACATTCGCTTTGGCGGCCTGACCTCCGAAGGCGGTTCACAAACCGACCTTATGGCGGAATCGCACAAGAAAAGCCCGATCTCAGGTTATGACCGCGACGAATTTGTCCACATGAACCTGGTCAACAGTGGAGACGATCCGAAAGACGATCGTAACTACCGTTCCCACCTCGGTCTTTTCGTCACCAAAGTGGTGAACAAGATCGTCGCCTTGCCCGTCTTGAAGGATCACGGCTCAGCCGGTGTCACGGGTGCTCTCAAAAACATGAGCCACGGATCCGTGAACAACGTGGCCAGGTCGCACAGTACTCCTTCGACGAACGTTTGCAATCAGTTCATTCCCGAAGTGATCAACCACCCGATCCTGCGTAAGAAGTTTGTACTCCAGATTATGGACGGTTCCCGAGGTGTCTTCCAGAAAGGCCCGTTTGGGAACAATCCTGACTTCGCCTGGGATTACAACGCTTTGATGTTCGCTACAGATCCAGTGGCGATGGATCACGTGGAATGGCAGATCATCGACGCCAAGCGTAAGGTGCAAGGCCTCCCTCCAGTGGCATCCACCGGCAAAACCGGTCTCGATCCACTCGGTACAGAAGGCTTTGATATCCGTCAGCCACAGCACATTGCGCTGGCTGGTAGCCTGGGCATCGGCCTCTTTGAATTCAAGTCGCCACGTGGCCGCCGTCAGTCGATCGATCACCGCGTTGTGACCGTCGTCTGACCGAATTGGTGCAATGAACAAATATCTGTGGCTTGATTGCTGAGCCCCAGTCTTGAATTCCGAAATCAACCGTGTTCCTTGAGCACGGTTGATTTTTGTATAATAACTTTAAGTGAAAAAAGTACATCATCCTTCATCGTACAGAACATTTTGAATATGGCCACTGGATCATTGAATTTCTCGCAACGACGGATCCTGATTCTCGTTGGAATGATCTTCCTGATCAGTCTGATTGCACTTTGGTGGGGTTCCACGCCGCGTTTTTCAGACTTTGAAAAATGGATTTCCGAACGACAATACGGCCAGGCTGAAGAGCATGTGAATTCCATACTCAAGTCAAATCCCAACGATTCAACAGCCTATTATCTTCTCTCCAGGCTTGAACTTGCCCAAGATCGTCCTGACCCCGCCATGAATGCCATGCGCAAGGCGTTGGAACTGGGTTATCCAGAAGAGCCTCTTCAAGTTCTGAGGGCGGTCATTATGTCCAGAGCCGGCCAGCTTCTGGAAGCAGAGCCGATTCTGACACAAGCGTTTGTAAGGTCAGAGTCGCCCAAGGCGGAAATCGCTGAAGGACTTTCACGAATCTTTCTGGGGAAAATGCAGCTTGCGGAAGCCTCGAAAACGATTGAAGCCTGGATGAAAGCCGCCCCTCTGGATGATCGGCCTTACCTCTGGCGTAACGAAATTGATGAGCGGATTGGGGCCGATGTTGAGGTGATCATTCTGAACTATCGGAATGCCCTCAAACGAAATCCGGAAAATCTCAAGGCGAGAATCGCTCTGGCAGACCTTCTCATGAAGGCCAACCGAACGGACGAGGCGAAGATTGAGTTCACGGAATATCGTATGAAAGATCCAGAAAACGTTGCGGCGATTTTAGGGCTTGGGCAGATTGCCCTGACTCAGGGCGATACTGAATCCGCAGAAGGCCTGTTCAAAACCGTGCTCGAGA
>CAMBZY010000205.1 GCA_945872325.1 Candidatus Kuenenia stuttgartensis
AGATAATCCACCCTTAAGGCACGCCGATCAGCGGATGCGTCCATCAAGGTCGGGTCATGCTTGACTCGCGAATTGATCAGGTAGCGGGCCCCACTTTCCATGACGCACTGCATCCCGAATCGGTCGAGCAATTTCACGGTTTCTTGCAACTGGCGATTTAAATTCGTGGAGTCCTGATAAGGATCAAGCCACTGGATATCAGGCGTAATCGCAACGGATTCATAGCCATTGTCAGCTAATAATGCAACTGCGTCGGCAAAACGATGATGGGCCAGGCCGTTGGTATTGTAGCCGATTTTCATGATTTTCTTTAATTCAGGTTGTATAGAGCTTGCGGGCGGTCAGTCGGGCCAGGCTGAAGAGTATGACAATGGGGATGGTGGCCAATGGTCCAGCGGCGGCCAAAACAATGGCAAAGTCAATCAGCGGCAGGTTGATAATGCCGGTTTTCACAACATTTTGAATTGTTTCAGGCCTGGGCTCTGCAAATGCCGTTTTCCAAACTGTGGTCAATCGCTTCATCAGCACCATTAATATCAGCAGTCCGCCCAGCAGCGGCACATCATTTTGAATATCAAATCCATAAATCGTGCGGTTTGAATGTAAAAGCATCGCCGCGATGACCATGGCCATGCCAGCTATCAGCAGAATAAAGCCTTGTCGCAGGCCTTTGGTCTCGCCGGTTTTGGTTTCCTGGCGGCTGATGTAAGTGATTCCAGAGATGTAAAACGTATAGCCTAACATTGCAAGAATGCCAGTCCATGTGAAGAAGCCAAGAGGGACCAAGGAAAGCCCCAAGCCAAAATTATAACCACGGCACATGCCCATAAGCCAAGGCCCCAAAACTGTTTTTTTACCCCATTGGTTATATGAGTCCACAAAAGCCATGAGGGGCATTGCAGTAATAAAAACCTCAGTAGATAAAAGTCCTGCGATAAGCACTCCTACAAATGTGAAAACAGAAACCATGAAGTATGCTAACCGGATGGGAACCGCCCCCGAAGGCAGGGGGCGTTCCGGGCGTTCAATTCGGTCTTCTTCCAGATCAAACAAGTCGTTCAACAAAATTCCTGCCGCATAAATCGACATGGAAATTGTTGCAACAGCAATCAGTTCAGGCCAACGATCAAACGTGACACCTACGAAGAAGGCACCTGCCAAGCTATTACAGCCTGCCGTAAATACGTTGGGCAGGCGAATCAAGCGAAGAAAGGATTGCAGCTTCATCCGAATGAACCTTTATAGCTAGTGATTACAGATCATTCAGCCATGACCTGAGCCAGGAGTGGCTTCAAGACTTCAATCGCTTCGCGAGCGGCACCGTCCGGATCGTCCACGTTCGGGTAAAGCTCGACGGTCAGCCAGTTGTCGTAGCCAATCGCCTTGATGGAGCGGAAGACTTCGGCGAAGTCGATCGCACCCTGACCGGGGATCAGGTGGTGGTGGTGACGTGTGGCAGCGATGTCTTCCAGGTGGAAGTGCTTGATATGGGGGGCCAGCTTGCGAATGGAGGATGGAATATCTTCCGAGACGCAATAAGCGTGGCCGACGTCGAAGTTCAGGCCAATGGCTGGCGAATCGACTTTCTCCGCCACTTCCAGATATTGGTCCGTCGTCTCAAGCAACAGGCCAGGCTCAGGCTCGATCAAGAACAGGACACCTTCGCGATAAGCGTGCTCGGCGAGCGGCTTGAGAATTTCAACAAACAAGTCGATTGCCTTTTGACGGCTTTGACCTGGAACCAGCGGACCACCCGGCTCGGTGGTGATATGAGGAGCACCAAGCTCTTTACAAAGCGTGATGGCGCGGCGGGTGTGGTCGATCCGAACGCGGCGGTAGTGTTCGTCAGGCTCGATGAACGAAGGGTACCAGTAAGGCTGTCGATAGTCGGCGATGGCGTTCATCATGAAGGCGTTGACATTTGAAAATGTCAGGCCGTTCTTTTTCATGGCTGCACGAATGGCCGATTTCGTCGCCAGGGGCAGGTGGGCAGGCCAAGCGTGAGGCACGTCGGCCATCAGTTCAAGGCCTTCATAGCCCAAAGCGGCGATGCGCGAGCAGGCTTCGTCGAAGGGGAACCGCAGGTAGGCATTGGTAGAGAAAGCGAACTTCATGGAACGGCTCATTTTTAAAGTAGTACAAGCGAGCCGGGTTCATGTGCCGACTCGCTCGGAATTGGAAGAAGATCAGGCCTTCAAGCTCGCCACATAGGCTTCCAGCATCGACCATTGGCGGAAGAAGTGATTATCTTCCACACCTTCAGGACTCTTGAAGAAGCAGGCGAGGTGTTTCTGCAAACCCTTACCACCACGCTGCTTTTCGAGGTCAGTCAGGCGAACCATGTCGATGGCCAGAGGGGCGGCCAGGAGACTGTCACAACCCTGCCAGGTGAACTGGAGGGTCATCTGGGTACCCATAAAGCCTTGGAAGTGGATGTGATCCCAGGCCGTTTTCCAGTCGCCCATGTCGGGGATATACTCGATGGTCACCAGAGTATTTGGCTTATAGCCGAGAATCTGAGTGGTGACCCAGTCTTTGGTGTTGACCTTGGCGGCCTTGTTCACGGGATCGTCGAGCACCACGCCGTCGCGGTTGCCGAAGATGTTGTGGCCGACCCAGGATTGGACCTTCAGGTTGCGCTGGGCGAACATCGGGGCCAGCACGGTCTTCATCAAGGTCTCGCCGGTCTTGCCGTCTTTGCCAGCCAGAAGGCTGCCGGTTTTGTCGGCCAGTTCTTCCACGGCGGGCATGCTGGCGCCGAGGCTTGGGGTGAAGTTCACATAGGAGTGGCCAGCCCGCACGGCGGCGATGGCATAGAGCGAGCTGGAGGGCAGCAGTTCAGGCCCGCCGGTGGGCAAAGCGGCTTCGAGAGCGGCCCAAGTCTGGTGAACATCGCTGAGCGGGAAGACCGGTTCTGTGCTGGAGACGCTGAGAACGATCAGGTGATCAATTTTCTCGGCAGCCACGAAGGCTTCCAGGTCTCTTGAGATCCGGTCGATGGCTTCCTGAGTATTTTGAGCGGGTTGTTCGTCGCCCCAGGTGCCCATTTTGCTGATGGTGGAACCGCTGCCGAGTTTCGTGCCGGGACGAACGCGAGCGGATGCAGCTTCAAGGGTTTCGCGACAGGCTTCGATCCATTCTGGCTGAAAGACGCCGGAATTGGTTCGGAACTCGTTGGCGGATTCGATGAACGAAGTTTGACGGATATCGTGGCCACCCACGATGAACTGATCAGGCTGGGGCAGGGGGAGGCCTTGAAACAGTGGCAACTGGGTGGTCAGGCCATGATCAGGCGTGATCTTTTTGGCCAGGCAGGCCAGCCCCAGAGTGATAGTGGTACCGACACCACCAAAGGCTCCTACGAGCCAGAGTCCCACGCGACGTGACATGGCAGTTTCAATCTTTATCCTGAGAGAACGGTTGGGGAAGAACTGTGGACTTTCGGGCAGGATGAACCGGGGAGATTCATGCCACCGCAGTCAGGGCGAAGGCGGGTGATCCGGAACGGCCCTTGATTTGCTGATTATGACGTGTAATGTGGTGTTTCTGCAACTGTTCATCGGTGAATGTCGAAAATCATCTCACTTTGGATTATTTCCTCAAGTTTGTCACAACTCCAATTAAGATTGGTATAGAGATTGAGCCGACTATTCAGAAATCCTCTTTAAAGTCCGCTTCGCTCCAAATTGTCGTTTACGTTCCATCAAGATTCTTTTAAAGAATATAGCGGTGAAAACATGGTCGTTCGTACTCTCAGGAGACGATTCGGCGCAGGATGCGTTCCGTCATTATTTTTTGTTGGCTTGTGGCTCTGGCAGGCAGTGCCAGCGGCTCAGGCAGGGTTTGTCTGGACCACAGACTGGAAAGTCACCAACGAGACAACGTCTTCAAACAACCTCAGGGGAAACGGGATCGCGGACCCTCCTCCAACCGATTTCATCCAGCTTAAGGCCCAATCGTCGTATCTATCGCAAAGCCCGGATTACACCTACACCTCGGCGGAATATGCGGAACGGGAATTCCAGCTGTCCGGATTTTCCGAACCCGTGAAAGTCTCAATTCAAACCGTGATCGACGCCTGGGCGAGTTTGGACACTTTCGGTGTCAGGGCCACGATTCATGGAGAGAGCGGAATCGTTGACAACATGCAGGGTTACCAGAGATCGTTGATCATGCCCGGCACGAGTCATCTCACGTTAAACCAGACTCGCGATATTTATCTGACCAACGGGACTTACACCTTTTTGTCGAGCCTCAGGCCCACGATCACGCCCAAGTCGGTTTTGATGGTCAGTGGAGCCGGTTATATCGAATCACAAATGCTTGTGAACATTACTGTTGTGCCAGAACCTTCAGCGATTATCGGGATTGGGATCGGGCTGACTCTGATCGGTCTCTATCGAAGACGGTTTCGGAATTAGCGCGAACCGAACAGGGTTTCGACAAGTCCTGGATCGGGACCACCGGGGATCACCAGTCGATCGCCTGGAAAGAGCTGGTAATTTGAGGTGGTATCGCCACGATCCCGGATCGCAACCCAGTCCACAGCCATAATCTGGTCAGGCAATCCCTGAGGGTGGGGCCTGACGACATAAGCCTTTTCCAGCATTGCGTTTGACTTGACCTGTGCCTGCATCACAGCATCAAGAACCGTCTCCCGACCTGACACCGGGAATCGGGCTTGCTGCACACCCTTGCCTAAAACGTAGTAAAACTTGCTCTTACTCTCATCGAGCTTGATGTTGACCTCGATGGGCTCATCAAGCGTCATCTTTTGTTTTTTAGCGTACTCGCTCAGTCGTTGGGCGATCACGGATTCAGCCTGGTCGAGCTGCAATCCAGCCACGTAAATCCGTCCACCAAAGCCAAGGTCAATCAAGCCGTCGGCTTGCACTACGGCTGAGAGTGGAATGACTCCGATGGTATCAGGGCGGACCCGGATCTCAAGAGAATCAGGCGGCTCGATCACATAAGGAGCGTTCGCTGAAAGAGCCATTTCCTTATGCTGGTTAGGATCCACAGAACCTAACTGCTTGACCTTTCGTTCAGCAAGTCGACGCCTCAGGACGCAACCCGTCGAAGTCAGGGAAATCAAACCGACAAGGAAATTACGCCTTGGCGATCTCCGATTTGTCGGTGGTTGTCCAATCGCCATCGCACCCATCCCTTCCATCGGGATTCCTCCATGCGTGGTGGCATCATGCCAGGCCACGGCATCCAGTCATCTTAAAACTAACCCCTAATTGGCACGCGTGTCGCAAATAGCGCATTTTTCAAGATTACTTAATCTGCAAATTCGCCAGAATCTTAAAAACCATGGTGATGGTCCAACATGTTATTTAGGCCATGGCCCCTGACATGGAGAGCTTTGGTTTTGAGTTTCAGAATAACGCAAAGTATTTTTAAGTAGTATTTTACACGCTTATTGACTGAAAGGACAAAACCCGCCCGGTCAGGGGACCGTGCCTAAGGAAATGTGTTTCTGAGTGTGATTAGGTTTTAAGGATCAGGCCGGAAATAACTTTTCGTTTTTACAATCAAGCAAGTTTCTCGTCTGAATCTAGCCGCAGGGCGCTAGCCCCCGGTTTCGGCGATTTACAAATCCAACCGGGGCTAGCACCAAGACTGGCTAGACAACAACCGAGGTGTGCTTGGCCACGGTTCGGTTAAAAACGTAAGTTATTTTCGGCCTGCTCCTAAAATACGAAAAAAAGCATGACGATAAATCGCCATGCTTTTGTTTGATAGGGCTGTGTTTGGAAATTCCAAAAGGAAGAACCAAAAATCAACGCTTGGAGAATTGGAAGCTCTTACGGGCTTTCTTATGTCCATACTTCTTACGTTCAACCATCCGGCTGTCACGGGTAAGAAGATCAGCGTGTTGGAGGGTTGGCTTGAGGTCGGGACGAATCTCGATCAAGGCACGCGAGATGCCCAGTGAAACGGCGCCGGATTGGGCAGATTTGCCACTTCCGTTGACGTTCACAAAGATATCGAGACGGCCAGCCATTTCGGTCAGGACGAGTGGGCCCCGAACAGTGGATTGCTGAATTTCGTCCACGAAGTAATCGTCAACAGGCAGCCCGTTGACAACAAACTTACCGGTCCCTTCCAGAACGCGGACGCGGGCAACGGCGGTCTTACGTCGACCAGTGCCCCAATTGGGTG
>CAMBZY010000206.1 GCA_945872325.1 Candidatus Kuenenia stuttgartensis
GAACCCGCAGCTTCGGCAGATCTCTGCAAATTCAGGATTCTCGCTGAGGAAGCCGTATCCTGGATGGATCGCCTGGACGTCGGCAACTTCTGCGGCCGCAATGATTCTGGGAATATTCAGGTAGCTCTCAGCGCTGGGGCCACCACCGATGCAGATCGAGCGATCAGCCAGAGCGAGATAAGCGGCTCCACGGTCTGCTTCTGAATAAACAGCGACCGATTCAATGCCCATTTCACGACAGGCACGAATGACTCTAAGTGCAATCTCGCCACGATTTGCGATGAGAATCCGTTTGAACATCTCGAAAGATCCGATCGTAGGTGCGGCCTGGAACGTGCTATTGAATGGAGAGGCAGGGTCGAAGAATCAGTTCGGCGTGATCCGGAACAAAGGCTGACCGTATTCTACAGCCTGGCCATTCTTGACCACCACTTCCGTAATCGTTCCCGCCATTCCTGCCGGAATTTCGGTGAAAACCTTCATGGCTTCGATAATGCAGACGGTTGACTCTTTGCGAATTGTGGAACCCACGTTCACAAATGTTGGTGAATCTGGTGAGCTTGACGTGTAAAACGTTCCAACCATTGGGCTTCGGATATAAACAGCCTCAGCCTCTGCCACCTTCGGTACGGCCGTTGCAACAGGTGCAGCAGCAATCATCGGCGAGGGTTCGGCCATCTGGACCGGGGCAGATGTTGCATGAGTCTGCAACGCTCCACGACGCAGGCGGATCTTTTGCGGACCTTCGCCCAAATCAATCGCCGTCAGACCATAACGGTGCATCAGCCGAATCAACTTATGCAGCGTTTTCAGATCCGGGCCTTGTTCTTCGGGCAAACCGTCCGACATGGATGAACCCCCCTGGCAAGACATGAATTCAGCAGTGTGCACAAGGCTCAGTAAGGCCTTGGCCACCTTCGAGCAGTTCCAGGCGATACATTACATCACGTATCGCTGGCTGGCGTGAGTTTCAGGCCAGTTCTTCCCTAAATACCTACCAGAGTTTCGCGATTTGAGCAATGTCAAATTGTGAAAAGATGATGTTTTTTCATCACCAGTCACCACCACCACCGCCTGAATCGCCACCACCGGAATCGCCCCCAGACCAGTCTCCACCGGTATCTGCACCTGACCATCCACCGGAGTCTTCCTGGCGACCCCAGTCGCCTCCATCGTCTGCACCTGACCACTGGCCAGCATCTGCGACTGGTTCTTCGCCTGATGATCCTGACCACACACCAGCCGATTCTGAGCCTTGGCCCAGCCCTGTGGAATGGTCGCTGTGGCCGTGTCCGCTGAGCTTATCGTAAGCCCAATTGCCTAAAACGGCTCCCCCCAGACCGCCCAGCATGCCAGAGAAGAACCCTCCTCCGCCGCCACCCCCACCATATCCTGGGCCACCGCCATATCCTCCACCGCCCCCGCCATAGCCGGGTCCGCGGCCCAATGCTGTTCCACCGCCTCCGTAGGATCGGCCTCCAAGGAAACTTCGAACCACACTCACCAGAATCACGATCCCAAGGCCGAGCAATAGTAGCGTCATGAGACTTAACCCACCCTGATTTCTAGGTGTCACTGTTTGTGGTGCGGTATTTGTAAGTCTTGTGCCTGGCTGTGGTTTCACTTTTGCTGGGACGGCTTCGCCGATCGGAAATCGTTCGGCTATGGCGACCAGATGTTCGATTCCCTGCTTCAGTCCAGCATCGTAATTCGATTTTTTGAACTCATCGCTGATTGACTTCCTGACCTGATCGCGATCCGCGTTGGTGATCCTCGATTTGAAGATGCCTGACCAGAGCATCTCAATCTTTCGATCATCTTTCAGAATCAGTAGATAAAGCCCTTCACCAGCGTTCGACTTGGCAAGATTGATTGCCAGTTTGTCGGGTGCCTGGCCATCGGCAGACCGGCGGGTCTGGATCGTGATGGGAAGTCGAGATTTCAGGTCGACTTTTTTTAAGGATTGTTGAGCATCCTGGACGGCCGTTGTACTGAACATGGCGGCTTCGTCGATCAATTTTGAATCAGACGCCGCAGCGGCATCGAGATTCACTAGAAACAGACTTGCCAGAGACAGACAAAGTCCGCTAATCCGACGTTGGATCGTTGATTGGAGCATCGTTCGTGCCAGCCCTTTTTTATGTCCTGTGAGATCAATCAGAGTCATGGAACGGAATAGGTTGCTCTCAGAACTCTTGATTCTAACCGAAGTTGTTCGTCGCCTGTATCCGTTTATTCACTACGGGACGAAATATTTCCGCTTGAGTCAACGAAAATCAACCTCATTAAACGTGACGTTTACTTCAGAAATTCACGCACGTACCAATCGCGCCGAATGAGTCTGGGAACTGTCGATTCAGGATGATTTGTACTTAAAGTCAGGATTTGACTTTCTCTTTAGAAGCCTCTTCCTTGGTCGTATCATCCTGCTTCGAGGCCACTTTACGACCGCTTGCCTTTAAGAGACGTTCCGATTCCGAGCGATGCAGGTCGGCTTTTTTCTGGTCGCCCGTTTTATCGTAGGCCATGCTCAGAGCCATGTGCAGGGCTTGCTCGTTTGCCGAAGCCGTCACGCATTGCTCCAGGTCTGCGATCGATTCTGGATACTTTTCCATCTTAAGATAAATCAGGCCGCGATTCTCGCGAATGCTCGCTTTCGAAGGGTCGATTTCGAGCAATACGGAAAGTAAGTCGATGCCGAGATTGGACTTGGAGTTGCCACGCATCTCGCCAATCGTCGTCAGATTGTTGAGCAATACGTATAGGTCAGGCGCTTTTTTGACAGCCGATTCCAAAGACTTTTTCGCATCGGCTTTTTTCCCTAACCGAAGTTCCTGTAAGCCGGACATTGCGTCCAGGATCGACAGGTTCGCCCCCAGTACCCTGAGTTTCAGTACCTGATTTGGGTCGTTGCCCAAGTCTTCGATAGCCAGTTTCCAGAACTCATTCAGGAGCAGCGGGTGGGTTGGGTCGAACGAAAGTCCTTGCACTAAAAGGTTTAACCGTTGATTCAGGTCTTCAATCTTGTTGCCCAGTGAATCGGCCCATCGTGCCAGTACCACACACATGGCCTTGCGAAGCCGATTTGATGGATCACCAATAGTGATACCACTTTGAAGCATCTTGGCAGCTTCCTGATACTCTCCAAGAAGGAGGTCGGCATCGGCCAGCTTCAGTCGCGTGTCGACATTTTCAAAATTCTGGTCAAGCTCAACCCTCAGACGGGTCTTGGCTGAATTCAGTAACCGCTTCGCCTCAGGTTCGCGTTTCAGGTTGATCAGAATCTGGCCCATCGGTAGACCGATCGACGGATCTCTATCCAGAATCAGACCATACGTCTTAAGAGCGTCCTCTGGACGGTTTCTTGCCAGTTGAAGCCGTGCCTGCATACGAAGGTAATTTGGGTCTTCAGGTCGCTGAACAAGCAGCGACTGGATATGACGCTCAGCTTCATCTAAAGTCGCAGGCGATGGATTTTGCTGCCCCAAAAGAATTTCAGCCAGATTGACGTGAGCTGGGGCGTATCCAGCCTTGCCAGGTAAGGTCAGTCGTTCCAGAAGTCGAAACGCCCGTTCACTTTCGCCTGCTTGTTCACTGATGATGGCAAGTTGGTAGAGATATTCCGGCTTGGGATTCTCTCCCGAAATCTGGATCAAATTCTCCAGACAATTTCGCGCACGAATGATGTTGTTCGCGCTGATGGCCCGGTAAGTTTCGATCTCATACTGGGTTCGTCGATTGGCTTCGTCAGGAATGACGATCAAAGCCAGCCCGACCAGAATAATAATACCCATGAAAAACAGAGACGGGGCCATCATGACCCATGCTTTTGAAAATAGAATGCTGCGTCGAGCCTTTCGGCCACGAACATTGCCAGAACGTTTCGGATTGATTGCTGTCGACATTTCAAATTAACCGATACGGGTTCACTGAATTTTGTACATCGCCACATACGAGTAATTGTTATGATAAGTGTTATCGGCATTTCCAGCAAGTGCGATTGACGAACAAGTGTTGCGAATTTCGTTGGCAGGTCAAACCTTGGCGTAAACTCGCAACACAGAAACAGCACGATTTCCGTACCCTACTAATATGATGCGAAGGTAATTTCAGAACGATGTCACGACTGAGAATCGTAGGGATTGGCGATGATGGGGTGGTTGGGCTGACTGATCAGGCTCGTCGAATCCTGACAGAAGCCGACCTTGTGATTGGTACGGCCAGCGCTTTATCGCTTTTAAGCGACTTGCCAGCCCGCAAGGAAACGCTTCATGCGGATATGAATGAGGCCCTTGGCCAGCTTAAAGATGTGATTCGGGTTCAGGACAAGCCTGTACTTGTTTCCGAGGGCGATCCTCTGTTTTTTGGTGTAACCCGTTACTTCTGCGATCGTTTGGGCAAGGATCTGTTTGAAATCTATCCGCACGTGAGCAGCATGCAGCTTGCCTTTGCGCGCGTCAAAGAGAGTTGGGACGATGCCTATCTGACCAGCATGGGCGGGCGGGCTTTGGAGCCGACACTCGACCGGATCCGGACTGCGGAAAAGGTTGGACTTTTCCCTAGTGAAGAGATGCCTCCTAAAAGACTTGCGCGAGAAATGCTGTCGCGTGGGATCGACTATTTCCGCGTCTATGTCTGTGAGAATCTCGGTTCGCCCGACGAACGTGTGACTCAGGCACAACTCTCAGAAATCTCGCGAATGGATTTTCATCCTTTAAATGTGATGATTCTGATCCGGAACCCGAACCAGCCGGCAAGACTCAAAGGGGTTGGTCGTAAACGATTGTTCGGGAATCCCGATGAAGCCTTTGCGCAATCTCAGCCTAAAGCTGAACTTGTGACACGTACAGAGGTTCGTGCGATTGCTTTGAGCTATCTTGATCTTCGGCCAGACAGCATCGTCTGGGATGTAGGAGCAGGGAGCGGGGCAGTGACGATCGAATCGGCCCAACTGGCTTATCGAGGAACAGTTTACGCGATTGAGCCCGAAGCGGCGGATGTCGGCTTGATCCTGAGCAATTGCGAGAGCTTTGGGGTGGCGAATGTTCGTGCCATTCTTGGCCGGGCACCTGAAATTACCAAGGATTTACCTGATCCCGATGCCGTGTTTGTGGGTGGTACCGGACGACGTCTTGACCATGTTCTGACAGCAGTTTACGAGCGATTAACACCAGGTGGCCGGATGGTTGTGAATGTGGTCACGATCGATGGGTTGGCGACAGCCCATGAAACGCTTCGGCGATTGGCAGGCGATGTTCTCCTATGGAATATCTCCATCGCTCGCGGGATTGATCAGATGGACCGTGTCCGGTTTGAAGCGGCCACTCCAAGTTTTCTTCTGGCAGTCACAAAGCCTGACGACTTATGAGTATCAGTCAACAAATGGGGGCAAGCGTGTCGGGATATTTCCCGACCCTACTTGTTCTCCATTGTTAAACATCGTATATTGCTTGAGATCATGGAATCTGTATGGTTCCGAAATGCCAATATGTTGGCGAGCCTTTTTTGAATTTTGATTCTTAAAGGCAGGCCGATAGTCGTTCGGAAGATTGATTTGAGGAGTACCGACGCATGTTTAATGACTCGATAATGCGATCTCATAGACGGAATTTTCTGACTGTGGGGGCCTTGGGTGGTTTGGGACTGACCCTTGGCGACTTTCTCAAATTAAAAGCCCGAGCCGACCTGAAGGATTACGCCAAGATCCCGGCGAGTGCCGAATCGGTGATTCACATTTTCCTGCCAGGCGGAATTGCCCATCAGGAAACCTTTGATCCTAAGCCGTTTGCCCCGGTGGAATATCGCGGCGAACTGGGTACGATCAACACCAAAATTGAAGGCGAAAAGTTCTGCGAAACGCTGCCTAAAACAGCCATGATCGCCGACAAGCTGACCGTGATCCGGAGCATGACGCACGGCGAAGCGGCCCACGAACGCGGCACTCACAACATGTTTACCGGCTACAGGCCGAGTCCAGCACTGGTTTATCCAAGCATGGGTTCGATCGTAAGTCACGAATATGGACCACGTAACAACCTTCCTCCCTATGTTTGTGTGCCCTCGATGCCCACCAATTTTGCGGGCACAGGCTATCTCTCCAGCTCGTTCTCACCATTCTCTCTGGGTGCGGATCCTGCCGACGGCAATTTCCGGGTCCAAGA
>CAMBZY010000207.1 GCA_945872325.1 Candidatus Kuenenia stuttgartensis
GAATTCGGCCGGACACCGGTTGTGGAACTGCCAACTCCGGGCGCCAACGCCGGCAAGATGAATGGCCGGGACCATAATAACCACGGATTTACGATGTGGGTGGCCGGTGGAGGGATCCGCAAGGGATACGCCCACGGGGCGACCGACGATTTCGGGTTCCAGTCCGTCGAGAAAGTGGTGCACGTGCACGACCTTCACGCCACATTATTGCATTTGCTCGGTTTCGATCACGAGAAATTCACCTATCGCTATGCCGGCCGAGACTTCCGTCTGACCGATGTGCATGGCACGGTGATGAAAGATCTGATCGCCTGATGTTATGCCTGAAAAGTCTGGTTCTGGCGCGATTTGCGGAACCAGACGACCAGCAGGACGATGCCAGTGACGATCAGGCCGGTGGATAATCCAACCCAGATTCCACGTACTTCCATTTGTATTTCAAATGCAAGATAAATGCCCACAGGCAATCCGATCAGCCAGTGAGCCACCAGATTGCAAATGGCAGGCGTGCGTGTATCGCCAAGGCCTCGCAGAGAGCCAGTGGTGACGGCTTGAAGTCCGTCAAAAATCTGAAAAACAGCCGCAATCGCCAGCAGCCTTACCCCTTGCCGGATAATTTCATGGTCGGCCGTGAATAAATCGACCAGCGTTGCCGGAATCATTACAAATGAGGCTGCCAGGCTGATCATGACCACGTTTGTTAATGCAATGGCTGCCCATCCGGCACGGGCGGCTGATGTCAGTTTTTTCGCACCCACGGCATGACCGACACGCACGGCTGCTGCGGATGCAATTCCGAGCGGGATCATGAATGTGAGGCTCGTGATATTTAATACAATCTGGTGAGCTGCCAGAGAAACCGGCGCCATGCGTCCGATCAGCGTACTGGCAAGGCTGAAAATACCGACCTCCATGGTGATTTGAGACGCCGCCGGAAAACCCAGCCGGACAAGTTTCACCAAATCGTGTTTAAATATCGAGCGATACCATTTTGAGGGGAAAATTGTTGGATCGATAGACCAGACGATCCATGCCAGCCCAGCGGCCAGATAAATTCGTGAGATCACGGTTGCCGCAGCCGATCCTGAAACACCAAACGCAGGTGAGCCAAGGTGTCCATAGACCAGCACCCAATTGAATGCGATGTTTAAGAGATTCGCCGACAATAATACAATCATGACCGGCCTGACCCGGCCGATGGATTGCAGGTAGCGTCTCAGGGCCGAATAAACGAGCAAAGGGCCGGTGCTCCAGAGCACCACTTTCATGTAGCTGCGAGCCATGGGAAGCACTTCCGGCGTGAGGCCCCAGTAATCGACCGTCTGTAATACCACTGCAAATAAAATGGTCAGAAATGGAGTGAGTAAAAGTGCCAGAAATACACCTGTCCGAAGCCACTGACGCGATTCGTCGTGTTTGCCAGCTCCATGCGATTGCGATACGAGCGTATCGAGGCCCAGAAATAGCCCCATCCCAAAAACGGCAAACGTGAAATAGACACTTCCGCCGATCCCTGAAGCACCGATCGCAGCTGGCCCCAAGTCAGAGACGAGAATTGTATCGGCCACGCCCATGGCCATCCAGCCGATTTCGCCCAACACGACTGGCAGAGCCAGTTTAAAGGTAGAAATGATCTCTTGATTGAAACTTGGTGTCAGGTGCTGGTCAGGATCGTTCAAATGCAATGCATCCCCAATTCCATTTCATGGTTTCTCAAATGCCCCAGGCTGCATCTGAGAGCCTGCCTTCAGTCATGACAATCGCCCGACCACCTAGTTTTACCCGTTCCCAGCAGCGCTCAACCCGAACAAGTCCACCGCGTTTTGATGCCTGAAAACCGGTCATTTCATTACGTTTTAACTGATCGCCCCAGAATGGTGCCAAAGCACAGTGAGCAGAGCCTGTGACAGGATCCTCATCAATACCCGACTGTGGCGCAAAGAATCGGGATACAAAATCATAGCTTTTGGTATTCACTGGGTCTGCCAGTGCTGTGACAATCAAGCCACGGGCCTTCACCTGGAGCATTGCATGAAAATCGGGCTTGAGCCCACGCACGATAGATTCGTCTGCCACTTCCAGGAGATAGTCGAACTGGTTTCGTCCGATATATCGAACGGCTTCAAGTGAAATAGAAAGACTTTCTATGAGTCCTGCCGGTAATGAGACCGGTTCGCAGAATTTGGCTGGAAAATCAAGCCAGATAAAATGGGGGTCAGCCTCGTCAGGCATCGCTTTTAATTCGCCGCTGTGTGTATGAAATACAATCGGGTTTTCAGGATCAGAGATTCTCGCTTTCCAAATCGCTCTGGCCGAAGCAAGTGTAGCATGGCCACACAATTCCACTTCCACAGTCGGTGTAAACCACCTTAGATTGAAATGGCCGCTATCGCCAGGCCAAACAAAAGCAGTTTCAGACAAATTCAACTCAGCAGCTAGATTCTGCATCCAGTCTGTTCCACGAGGTTCGTACATGATGCAAACAGCGGCTGGATTCCCTGTAAAAGGGGTATCGCAGAAAGCATCAACAACATAAATTGCGGGCGCAGGCATTGGATTCAACTTTCGATAAATTTGGCCTTGAGAGAATCGAAATACGCATCCAGGTCGACATTTCCTCCTGTAATGATAATTCCCACCCGCTTGCCTGCCAGGTCAAGATTTCGGTGCAGGACAGGAGCCACTGGAACAGCGCAGGAAGGCTCGATGATGATTTTAAATCGCTCCCAGACAAATCTCAGTGCAGCCAGCATTTCTTCTTCTGTGGCCGTGACAATTTCATCGACATTTCTTTGAATTACGGCGAAAGTTTTATCGCCAAGGCTTGTACGAAGTCCGTCGGCCATGGTTTTCGGGTCGCCGGAGGATTCGATTTTGCCGGAAATCATGGAACGCATCGCATCGTCGGCCCGGGCGGGTTCCACTCCGATCACGCGGGTGTCGGGCGAAAGGCTTTTCACAGCGATTGCCGTGCCGCTGGCCAGACCTCCTCCGCCAATTGGAGTGATCACAACATCAAGCGGGCCAGCTTGTTCCAGCAATTCCAAGGCGGCTGTGCCCTGCCCTGCGATCACGCGCCAGTCGTTGAATGGATGGACCATTTCATAGCCATGCTGATCGATCAATCGCTGAACGGTCGATTCGCGGGCCTGCTGGGTCGGTTCGCAAAGTTCGACAATCGCTCCGAAGTCTTCCGTAGCCCTGCGTTTCACAGCCGGAGCCGTGCTGGGCATGACCACGCACACCGGCACGCCCATCATCTGACCAGCCTTGGCCAGAGCCTGGCCGTGGTTGCCTGAACTGTGGGTGATGACCCCACGTTTTTTCTGCGAGTCGTCGAGTAAAAGGACGGCATTCATGGCCCCTCGAAATTTAAACGCACCGATTTTCTGAAAGTTTTCACATTTCAAAAAAACGCTCGCACCACTGGCTTTATCGAGCGAATGGCTCGTCAGAACCGGTGTTCGCACCGCATAAGGCGCGATTCGGGTGGCTGCGGCCCGGATGGTTTCGAGATCGACTGGGATGTCCATGAATGTCGGCTCTTTTTTCAGTATCAGGTTTTACTTGATTGGGCTGTAGTCGAGCGAGTTGAGGAACACGCTTTCGACTTTGGAGACCAGCTTGCCGTTCTTTTCGCTTTCGGAGTGGGCTTTTTTCCAGGCAGGATCAGCCATGAAAGCCTTCCACGAGGCTGTTGCAGCTTCGCGGCTCGGGTATGCCAGAATATAGACCATCTTTTCGCCCTTGCCTGATTTTTCGTCAACAGGCTCCCAGAAACCGACCAGTTCCATACCGTGCTTTTTGAAAAGTTCGCAGGTGTGGTCGCGGAATCGGGCGTGAAGTTCGGTCATTTTGCCTGGAGGTGCGTAGTATGTCCGCATCTCAAAAACCTTGCCGGCCTTGTCGTCGGCAGAGACAGAAGATGTGGCTGCAAGAGTGGTTAGAATCATGGCTGCTATTAGGGTTCTCATGGGTTGCTCCTGGTAAAGGTGGGTCCGGCATGGGTTGTGTGTCTATCACAAAGCCCTTTCCTTATAGCGTTGAAGTCGCCGATCGGCAACGTATTTCCACGAGTCAGGCCTCAAAATAATCGTCGTCGGCAATATCGGGAATCCCCACCACCAGCACCCTCATCCGGCCTATAGCCGAATGTACCGCTAACGGCGGAATATGTACCAGAGAGCCTTTTGAGACTGTATGTGCGACCCCATCCACAGTGACCGTGCCGTCTCCATCCAGCACATAATACAATTCGGTGGAACGCTTGTGGTAATGAGGCTTTGCGCCGTCAATATCCACGGCATGTGCCCATGCTGCTGGCGAGATGGCGATATCTTCGCGGCTGATGAGCCTGTCCCTCCACCCACAGGCACTTTTTTCCCGAGGCGTGTGGCCTTCATGACGCACCAGAATCGGGCCTTTATTTTGTGACGGTTCCGACATCTTTATTTCCCAGATCTGGGCAATGAGTGGCGATTTATGGTGCGATCACATATGATAACGAGTCGTGGCTGCTTGCGGTGTCCGGAAATTGCTGAAAATTTCAGGAGATTGATAAATCGATGGTTCGCTCCGTTCTGGTTCACGATCCGGCAGGCCGATGGAGGCTTTTTCGTCAACAGCAGTGGATGGCTGAAGTCAGGCGGAATATCGAAGCCTCTAGCTGGACAAAATTTCATTTGGATGTGGATGAACCGGTTTATTTGCAAATGTTAAAATCTGAAGATCAATGGGCAAACCTGACTGAGTCTGAGATCCTGGAAGTGATTAGAATTCATGGAGGTTTGTGCCTCAATCCACCCACTACACAAGTCGAAGAAGGCTTGACGGCTGGCCTATAAATAAGAGACGTTAGGAACTTGAATCCACTGAATCCTAAATCTCCAGATCTAGAGGAGCATCCAAAACCATGCCAAAAATTACGCTTGAAGACGGAACGTTCAAGGAAGTCGCCGAAGGGACCAAGCTGGTTCTGGCCATCGACGATTGTGGCTGCGATATCTTGCACCGATGTGGCGGAAATTCGCGGTGTACCACCTGTCGGGTGGAGATTCTCGAAGGCGATGCCGGCCCGATTGGCGAGCTGGAGCAAGAGCGAATCGGTCGTGAGGCCGACTGGCCCGCCAACCGCCGCCTGAGTTGCCAGGTGCGTGTGACCGGCGATCTGACCGTGCGGGTGCTGTCCACCGCCACGTCCACAGGCATGCCGAGAGGCTCGCGACCAATCGATTGATCAGAGCTTTCAAAATCTGGCCCGGTGAACTCTTCGCCGGGCCTGTTTGTTAAGAATCTGTCTTACTTTTCACATTTGCAATCACGACCCCGATAATCATGAAAATCCCTCCGATAATGGTTGCATTATGAGGCCTTTCGCCATGCAGCAGCCAGACCCAGATCGGATTTAATATCGGTTCAACCAGAGCGATCAGAGTGGCTTGAGCAGGCGTGGTGGTGCGTAAACC
The DNA here is from genome assembly GCA_945872325.1 of Candidatus Kuenenia stuttgartensis. Taxonomy (GTDB): domain Bacteria; phylum Planctomycetota; class Planctomycetia; order Isosphaerales; family Isosphaeraceae; genus QWQI01. Next base: position 5,466 of record CAMBZY010000207.1, read on the forward strand.
TCTGGCGAAAAAGGTGTAGGGTAACGCCATCTGTAAAAATCCAAAAACCGCCAGTCCGGGAATGCTCGATCGGTAAGGGAGAATACTTTCGCCTGTTAATGCAATCACAGCGGCGAGGATCAGCGAACCTGCCATATTATTCCATACAGAGAGCCAGATGGAATCGTCGGCCCGGCACGATCTCAGACCCACCACGACACATGCATAAGCCACACCGCTGGCCAGGCCCATCGCCATCCCGACAAGGTGACTGCTGTCAACAACGAGCAGTTCAGGTGCAATAATCCATGCGATCCCAAACATGGCCAGGCCCACGCCCCAAAGAGTTCGGCGGTCGGGCTTTTCGTTCAGAAACATCCAGCCGATTGGCACAACCCATGCTGTGGCAGAGCATTGGAGAAAAATCGCGTTGGCTGCTGTAGTGGCCTTGATTGCCGCAATATAAAGGCCCACCATGGTTGCAAAAGCGATTGCAATCCAGAGATACCTCGCGGTGATCTTTTTTGGGCCACGGCCGATAGCAAACGGAGCCAATGCCAGACCCGCGAAAAGACCTCTCCAGATGGCGATGGTCGTGCCACTGTCGGGCAGAGATTTGGTCCATACGCCGGCGAGACTCCAAAGGACACC
>CAMBZY010000208.1 GCA_945872325.1 Candidatus Kuenenia stuttgartensis
TCAGCCGACGAATTCGAAAGCGATTTGGAAACCTCCGCTCCAGAAGCCGACTCCGGCGCCTGGGCGGAACTCGACTGGTCATCAAGCCCTGGTGGAAACCCTCTGGCTGACCTCGAAAGTGATGAGGAAGCTGAAGCTGAGGTTCAGGCACCTCGTCAACAAAGGCCCCGACCATCCCAGCCTCCGCAACGTCGCAACTTCCGACGTCGCCCGATGCACGACATGGGCCCTGCTCCCGGAGAAGACAGTTCCGACGACATGGACGACGAATTTGGTGATTCAGGCCATGGTTCGTCCTCTTACACCATCGACCCGAACGATATTGTCGAGCCAGAACTCGAAGAAGAGATTCGTCGAGAGGCTGAGGAAATCGCAGCCCTTGAAATCGAGCTCGGAATTCGCCAGCCTGGCGAAATTCGTGAATCGCCCAGATCCGGGATGGGTGCCAGTGGTGGCCGATCCGCTGGACTTGGTGGAGGCCGTGGCTTCTACAAACCTCCGATTCAGGAAGTTTTTCAGCGATCCGACGAAGTTCTGGTTCAGGTGATCAAAGAAAGCCTCGGCACCAAGGGCCCAACCCTTTCTACCTATATCTCCATTCCTGGACGATATCTGGTGCTCATGCCAGGGCTCAACCGTGTTGGCGTCTCCCGTAAAATTGCCGACGAAGGCCAACGCCGCAAACTTCGCGACCTGATGAACCAGCTCAATCCTCCCAAGGGTTTAGGCTTCATCGTCCGAACCGCCGGTGTCGATCGTTCGAAACGCGAGCTTGCCCGCGACCTGGCTTATCTGCTGCGTCTCTGGAAAACCATTCTCAGACGCATCAAGCGGACGAAGTCGCCTGCTCCGATTTATCAAGAATCGGACATGATCATCCGCACCATCCGCGACATCTTCAATTCCGAGATCGATACCATCTGGATTGACGAGCCTGCCGCATTTGAACGTGCCCAGGAATTCCTCAAGAACGTGATGCCGAAGTTCGTAGACAGACTCAAGCTCTACGAAGATAAAACGCCTCTGTTCCACAAATACGGTATCGAAGACGAAATCGCCCGGATCGGCCAGCGTCACGTTCCTCTGCCTGACGGCGGCTCGATCGTGATCGACCAAACCGAAGCTCTGGTTGCCATCGACGTCAACTCCGGTAACTTCCGGGTCGATGACGATGCCGAGCGAACTGCTTACGAAATGAACCTCAGGGCAGCCAAAGAAATCGCCAGACAACTTCGTCTGCGTGACTTGGGCGGAGTGATCGTGAATGACTTTATTGACATGCGTGACGAGCGTCATCGCCGCGGTGTCGAACGAGCCCTTCGTGATGCCATCCGTCGGGACCGGGCACGCACCAAGATTCTTCGTATGAGCCAGTTTGGCTTGATCGAAATGACTCGCCAGCGGATCCGCCCGAGCATCAAGCGATCCATCTACGAAGATTGCCCGAACTGCCAGAGTCAAGGTGTTGTCAAATCAGCCGAGAGCATGGCGATCGAAGTCATGCGAATCCTCGCCCTGTCGGCCAACCGTCAGGACATCCGGCGCGTCAATATCTCCTGCTCGCATAACGTGGCCAACTTCCTCAACAACAGGAAGCGTCAGGATCTTGCCCGCCTGGAGCGTGATTCGCATCTCACCATCCACATTCGTCCGGAAGAAAATGTGGCCGCTGAGTTCCTCCAAATCGATGGCTACGGCAACTACAACACCGAAATCAGGCTCTATCCTACTGCAGCCATGATCTCGCATCGTCGCGTGCCCAACACCACCAGCAATGCCCCTGCCCATAACCAGGGTAGTGGACATGGCCACAATAGCAGTCATCATCACGGGCATTCCCACTGATTTTTCAGCGGAAACGGACGATTGAAAAACTCTTCCAGGGAGCGTGACGATGCACGCTCCCTGGCTTTTTTTAAAATGCTCGGGAACGTTCGAAATCAGTGTCCTGATTTGGTTTATCAACAGGACGAGACGTCAAATCAACGCCCCGTCGATTTGGGCTCCAGAAGTGCTACTTAAGACTAGCCCGGATAATTTATCTCAATGATTTGCTGAATCCAGATATCGCCTCGAATCTCAACACCCCCTCTTTATCATCAAAACTTATAGAGCAACACGATGCTTGGACTCGACAACTCGCAAATCACTTTTATTGTTTACACGAACTCTTGTTCGCAGTTCTAATTTCCGTTATGATAAACCATCAATCTAAGTCGAATTAAGTGTGGCTTGTTGCCGTAAGTGCTGATTTTGAATTGTGATAAGCCTCATGAGTGAAACTTTAGAAGCCATTTGGAGCCTTGCTGGTTGATTTAGTGACTTGAGTATGTTCGGGAACGAAGTAACTGTCAGATATCCCAAGATAAGCTGGAAACCTCATGAGCATCCGCGACGATCAGAATCAAGATATCTCAAGCCTGATCTCTGAGTGGGATGCCGCAGACCGACGCGGTGAAACCGTCGATATAAAGCGACTTTCGGGCAATAACCCCGAACTCGCCAACCAGATCCAAGCACACATCGATCAGGTTCTGATCGCTCGCTGGATGCAGAAAACACCTGATTATCCCACAGTAAACCTGGCCCAGACCAATCAACCCAAAACCATGGGAGCCATTGGGTTCGGCCAGACTCCTGAAAATCAGGCCATTCGTGCAGACGGGTTTCAAATCGGCGACAAAATCGCCGACCGATATCGCCTGATCCATATCCTGGGCGAAGGTGCCACCGCAATCGTCTGGCTCGCCAACGACCTGATCCTTGAACGTCTCGTCGCCGTCAAAATTTTCCGAGCCTCATTTCTTGAAGATCAAATCCCGTCAGCTCTGGCTCATGAAGCCCGACTGATGGCACGGTTCGAACATCCCTCCATCCTGCCGATCTACGATCAATGTGAATTCGAAGGCCGACTCTTCCTGATCCTGAAATACGTTCCGCAGCGAAAATCCAAGAATTTGGTACTGCCTCCAAAACAAGCCGTCAAAGTTCTCCTTCAGATCACCGACAGTGTCAAGTTTCTGCACGACAACGGAGTGGTTCACTGCGATATCAAGCCCGGCAATATCCTGGTCGATCCTTCTGAAAGGGCGTTCCTTTCGGATTATGGAATCGCCCTCGATCGAACCCGATTCCCCGAAGCCGCTCACGCCGCCGGTACCACCGGTTTTCTTGCTCCAGAACGACTCAATGGCGGCGAGATCAGCGCTCAGTCCGACATCTACAGCCTGGGTATTGTCCTTTTCAGCTATCTGACCGGCCACTTGCCGACATCGTCGGACACGCGTTTGATCAGTCGGGATTTAATTCAGGTCCCAGCCTCGTTGAAACAAATTGTTATCAAAGCCATTTCCCAGGACCCTGGCGATCGTTATTCCACAATTAAAGAATTTGCCAATGAATTGAAACGATTCATGGCTCAAAACCCTGATCGCTTAAAACGACTTGCCATTGCTTCCAGTTTGGCAATCGTTTTGCTGATCTCTGCTATGATCTGGTCGGTTCGCGATTATTTTAAAACAGCTCCTGATTATCCAACACAATCCGTGACACTCTCGCGATCAGGATATAGCAAAGTGATCCATGGAGACTGGGACGCCGATGGAGATCAGGATGTTGCAACATTTCTACCCTCAACAGGTGCCATCGAATTTTTCCTGAATAATGGCAAAGGCGAATTGTCGTTTTTTGAAACCATTCACCGCGATAATATCATGACAGATACGAACAGTGGTTATTTTAACGACGACGACAGAATTGACCTGATTCACAGCTTCAGCCATAAACCAATTGTTGCCCATAGCACATTCAACAAGGGCAAGTTTACGGTGGATGGAATCAATGTGAATGTGAATCTGATTTCTCCCATTGACCCCAAAACGATTGATTTTAATCGCGATAAACACCCTGATATCGTTGTGCTGGATCATGAAACCAATGACATCTCGGTCAGGCTTGGTCTCATTGGAGGCCAGTTCCAGCAGGAAGTGACACTCACGGCCTCAGAACATGAATCCAGTCAAACCATTGGCCTCTATCTTGGTGATGTAAATCAGGATAAATACCCTGATTTTATTGTTGGGGTACAAAGTTCTCCGGAATTTCGTAGCGGGATCACTGTATTCTTGCAAACCAAGCCGGGACAATTCAACCAAGGCCAGTTCTTCCCACTGACTTCACATTCGGAAATTGGCAGTGGTTCCCTTATGGACATCGATTTTGATGGCGATCCTGATCTGGTGATCCCTGATAAAATCGGCGATCGCCTGATCCAGTTCGTGAACGATGGGAAAGGCGGATTCGCCGAAAATCGCACACTCTTAACAACCCCAAGACCTGCTTTGCTCGTACAACTTGACACTTCAGAAAACAACAGACTTGAAATCGCTGTCGCATCTCAGACAAAAGGCCTGAGCATTATGGGCCTGAAACCCAATAACGAGTGGAGCAAGATTCAGGAATACCCCTGGAGCATCAGCGCAAAAGGTTTGGCTGCAACAGACCTCGACAATGATGGGACTCTGGATTTGATTGCAAACCTGAATGACCTCAACAAAGTGAATTTCATTTATCGTCGCCGGAATTCAACCAAATAAGACGTGAACTACGATCAAATCAGGGAACTATGATTTATTGCTCTCATCAAGATAGAACAATAAATCCCATATCCAACCCAAGGGCCACTCAGAAAGCACTCACATGCCACGAACCCTGACTCAGATGAAAAGCCTGATTGCAATCCTCGTTTTGCTGCTAATCACAATGGGAAGTCGTTCGCAAGCACAGTCCATTGACTTTCGATTTGCATTAAGATCGGTTCTTGAGGCGGACTCCGAGAAATATGTCGTAGAAAAAGTGAATTTTCGCAAATTCAATGAACGTTTTAAGCCTTTTGTGAGTTATTGGGGAGTCCGCGAAAACGATATCCCTGCCATCATGACGTTTCGATTTCCACTTGAAAAGCCATTGAAATCAGCAAGACTTTATGTGCCGATGATATCTACAAATTTCAATAACGACAAAAATCTCGGTAAAGGCATGGGCTCTGGATCCGTTTGGTGCTCCAGGAATGGCAAAGATTGGGTCTTGCTGAAAAAAGCCGAGATTCCGACCAACAAAACCGTCCAGGAAGTCAATTTTAACGGTAAACTGCCCAAAGAAATGGTCGGAGCACAAGAACTTTGGCTCCAGTTCCGTATGCACGCAACAGCAATGAAGGACAGCACTTACAGCACGGCCCAATTCGCTCGAACCTCCACAGACGACCCCAATTCGTTTGTCTTTAACCTGCTGGTCAGCTATATTGAGAGTGAACAAAACAACGCAAAGCCATAAGCGTTGCCTGGTCGCCCATGCGGCAAGTTCTCCGCCCACACCCTCCATTGCCCATCTGAACCGATCTGAAGTCAGGCATGAAAAAACTCTGGTCTATCATATTCTGGATGATCACTGGAGCCATGCTCACAGAAATTCCTGCGACTGCGCAGCAATATGACTTCATTTTTAACCTGACTAATGTTCTTGATCCCACTGCCGAGAAATATATTATTGAAAAGACCAACGTCAAAATATTCCACGAACCCTTTTTTCCTCAGAACAGTTATTGGGGCGTGGAAAAGAATGATATCCCTGCGCGGCTTACATTTCGTTTTCCACTTGAACGAAAGATGCTTTCAGGCAGGATTAATGCAGGCCTTGCTGGTGCAAATTTTGCGAATTCACAACAACTTGGCTCTGGGAAAGGGTCGATTTCATTATGGTGTTCAAAAAACGGCACGGATTGGATCTTACTCAAAGATTTTCCACCTCCAGCCAACCTGGCCTTTGATGGACTGACATATAGCAATCACCTTCCCAAAGAATTAGCCGGTACGACCAGCATATGGCTTCAAGTGCGTATGGAAGCCACAGGCATGAGAAAGACCACATATAGCGTGGCCCAATTCTGCCGTGATAATCGTGGTGATCCCCATGGAACCACCTTCGATATCCGGGTGAAATACATGAATCCAGTACCTGACTTTGTTTCCAAGTGACCTCAGGATTTCATGGCATTCA
>CAMBZY010000209.1 GCA_945872325.1 Candidatus Kuenenia stuttgartensis
GAAGCCCACCATTCGTGGCGTGAACGGATGACGTCGATGTATCCGGTCATTCGCAAGTTGAAAATCATGTGTTTTATTGTGTATGAAACGCAATCAATGATTCATTGTACAGACATTCCACATGGATTTGCGAAAGGTGGGCTTCACCCCACCCTACAGGAACTACACCATTTATAAGGCTTGAGGGGGCACTAGCCAGTTCTTGCTGGGCAGGATGCATACGAATAGTCTCTACGCAATCACCCCGGAATCCGGCATGAGCCAAAAAAAAAACGGGCGAAACCATCTGGTCTCGCCCGTTGCTTCGTCTGATAAAACCCAATCAGGTCCAATCATCAGTGACCAATCTGAGCCTCTGACTTCGTTTCCATCGCCAGATTCTCACCCAGTCGCCCCGTTCGGCCAACGATCAGAAGGCCAACGCTCTCTGGGAGATTTCTGGCAATCGACATCAAAATGTCACCCTTAAGGGCTGTCCACATCGCACCCCGGCGGGTCACGCCCAGCATCAGCAAGTCTGCGCTGTGGGTTACGGTGAAGTCGAGAATCGAATCAGGCACATCCCGACTGACTCCATAGAGGAGCCTGAGCGGAACTCCAGCCAATTCGCACTGATGCTTTGTCGATTCGAACAAGGCCAGTGCCTCTTTGTCTTCATCGAGAGTGATCGAAACGATCGGCCCTAAAGCCTGTACCGCAACGTGCCTGATGAAGAGCAGTTGCAACTCGGCCTGCCAGGCCTGACACTCCCGAATCGCATAGTTCAGCAGCTCAGGATTGCCCTGAGTCGCGACCATGATGCGATTCTTGGCCCTGTATTTGCCAGCAAACAGCATCTTGCGACGAACCCGCTTGCTGCCTTCGACCACATGCTCCTCATGACCATCTTCAACGAGACCGGTATGCAATCCTTCACGTCGTTGAGCCCAGTCGCTCAGGTATGCCAACCCGCCTGTGAAAGTGCATGCAATCGTAAAATCGATCAACGCGCCCTGCCAGCCTGGCAAAACCGAGCCAATTGGATTAAACCCGATCACACACCCTGCTAAAGCGGCCAACACAATCGCACCTGCAATATATCCGGTTCTGCGGTTCTTGGGCAATTTCAAGGTCGGGTTCAGAGCAAGTGCAGCCACTCTGGCAGCCAGCCCCACGGCCAACGTAATCAGAGCAAATCCACGTGCTTCCGGCTTGATCTGGCAGATGGTGGATTCGATAGCGATCATAACCACTGTCAGCACAAGCATCACATAACGCTCGAACTTCGACAGAGGCATGTTTTTGTTGGTCGAGATCGAAGCCAGATTGATCCCAATCGCTCCAACCACACCGATCGCATAAAGCCCTGAAAGTGCTGTGACATTCGGGAACAACAGCACCACAAGTGCAGGCAGCAAGGTGCCCACCACCAGCGGAATCAGTGGCATCCCGAATTTATTGAGATATCCAAACGATGTCGGTAGCTCTTTGTCTCGTGCCAGCATGAACATCGCCGAAACCAGTGCCCCGATCGCCGTGTTGACAGCCGAGATCAAAAGCAGGGCGAACACCAATGAGCTGATCGTCGCAAAAGTCTTACCCACATAGGTTTCAGCGATCAGGTGGAGCATATCATCCGTATGGCGTGGAGGCATTCCGTCAGGACTGAGCGTAACGCCCCTCTCCACTTCCTTCTGAATGTTATAACTCTCAGGAAGTGACTCACCTTTGGAGTAATAAAGCATGCTGTCTGGAAGTGTGTGCATGGCTGCTGCCAACACCAGATTCATGATTACAATTTCGATCAGAACCGGGCGGATCGCCAGTTTGCTTGTCCGACTCACAGGCTGGACCATGATCCCGGTCATGTTGGCAATGGCTTCCACACCAGAAAGTGCCAGCACAATCTCCGTAAATCCAACCCACGACTGCCAAATGGATCCCTGAGGGCGGATCACCCTGAAGCTTTCAACACCACTGACGGTCACAACACCCGCCCACTGGCCAAAAATGCTGAGTCCAATCCAAGTTGTGAGAACAACCGTAGCCACAGCCACAAGCATCGCAAGCGAACCGGTTTTCGTGGGTCCCAACGCGTTGAGCATACCGATGGCGATGATGGTGAATGCCGCCATCACAGCTTCCAGCGGCATCCCAAGCAACTCAAGGCCCTGAATGGAAATCAGATTTTCGAGGTAGTGAAATGCGTCCAGACACGACAGTGATGCCGTAACAACATAATCCGCGCAGAGGAGCAAACCTCCAATGACTGCAAGAAGTTGCGATCGCTGACGTGCGGCGGAATAGACACCACCACCATCAGGAAAGAGCTTACAGACAACTTCATAGCTCCAGCCAACGGCCAGAAGCAGGATGCTCATCAAAAGCAGGAACCAGAAGCTGGCCCTTCCATTAAAGGCAAACGCCAAACCCAGAACGTATAGACGGCTGGTTCCCCAGTCGCCAAATAGCATCGGGCCGGCATGAAACCATTTCAGAACACGTGGACGTTCGCCAACGCTCAGCATCGGAGAAGCTCTCTTGATTCATATGGTGTCAGTTCCCGGAAACTCGGCTTTCCCCATTCGGCCGAACGTTCCAGAAATTGTGGGCTCTGAAGTAGACTTCGCCGGAGAGTTGGCGAACCGTATAAGATAGTATTAGAAGTCGCTGTCACCACGGACGGCACAGGAGCCGCTTTATGATCGATCGGACTGACGACCAAGTTCAAGCCGTCCAATTTCGTTGGATCACCTGTGGGTTTCTAACCAGTGGCCTGGGCATCGCCCTGCTTCTTTTAGATAGCACACTGGAGTTGGCCTACATTCTGTCATTCATCCCTCAGATTCGCAAGCTATTAGTCAACCCGGTTTGGGTATTTGTGTCAGGCAGCTTCATCACTACACTCACTTTCATAGGCTCTTATCTATTATGGAGACGATGGAATCATCCTGACTGGATCCGCAATTCCACCCTCCTGCTCGTCATGAACACTGTCCATCTGGGACTCTGGCTCGCTGAAAATCACCACCAGTTAGGACTGCCTGACCAAGATTTTGACCATGAATGGCTCAGAATCCAACTCAGCCAGATCTTGAATTGGTCAGAATTTGTCGTCTGGATCAATCTAATCAGAATTTTTCATCGTCAGCACACCGCACGTCTCATCCCAGAACGCTTTACCCAAACACACTTTGGATTGAGCTGGTCAGGTCTCATATTCAGCATCGCAATCGCTATCGGACTAACAGACTGGCCCGCTGGATGGCCTCTCGCCCGAATCCGCTGGCTCTCGCCTCTGGATAGCCTCATGCTCGCCACAGCATCCACCATGCTCACAGCCTCAGCCAGCCTCCAAATCACAATCTATCTCTTCAAATCGTCGAGGATTTCCTACCTGTGCGATCACCTCACCAGGCCTGCACCAAATCAATCTGACGACTGGTATCAAGATCAATGGGATGACAATCCCTGGGGAAACCACTGATCGTAACGGGTAACAAATCCATTAAAAGACACTCAACCCGGCCAACGATAAAACTCGTTAAAGTTAATGATTGTATAGTTTTAACTGATTTTCCGATCCGCTCATCACCTCATTCTGGATCCGCGAACGGATCGCCCATGATGGGATCGATCGACCGGTTGACTCCAAGATTTCTACACAAATATGCGATCACCACGTGCTTGGAAATATTCAGGCCGATGATTCCCCAGAGAATCCCCTGCCTGAAGAGCCATAAGTTTAGTGCTATACATGCGATAAGGATCATCAGAAAGGTCAGGCTGAATTGGCTGACTCGACGGTTCATGAGACTTTTTCCGAGCTATTTGAGAAGAATTGCACAAGGATTGGGAGGAACCTCTGGTAAATCTGCACGCAAGTGTCTAATGTATGGTAGAACTTCCGCGATAGGAATCCAGTCGTCTTGAATGAGCGTTTGGAATGAGTGCACAAAGTACAGCCCGCCCCGAGTGGACCGTTGTCATCGACCCAGTTCTTCAAAAAGAACTGGAACAACATATCTTCGTCACCAGCTGGCCAAAGCTGCTGGAGATGGTGGATACCGTTTATAACTGGGGGCGTCGGTCAAGCCTTTGGCCCTTGGGATTCGGACTTGCCTGCTGCGCAATCGAAATGATCTGCTCAGCCTGCTCCCGATTCGATATCTCCCGATTCGGCGCCGAAGTCTTCCGGGGATCCCCCCGACAGGCTGACGTCATGATCGTCTCAGGCACCGTCACCAAAACGATGATGCCGATGATCGCTCGCCTTTATGATCAGATGCCTGAGCCGAAATACGTCATCTCCATGGGTGCGTGTGCCAACGGCGGAGGCCCTTTCAAAGAAGGTTACAACGTCGTTTCAGGTGTCGATAAATATCTGCCTGTCGATGTCTACATTCCCGGCTGCCCTCCGTCTCCTCAAGCCTTGCTGAACGGCCTGATTGCCCTTCAGAAAAAGATCGACGGCGAAAGTCTGGCCGATGCCGTCTGGTACAAGCCGGAAGTCGATCGCGATATTCCAGTCCCTGTGCTTGGCCCCGACCTGATCGATGTTCGATTCCTTGAAATCACAGCGGAAAAGACCGCTCAAGGACTGCTCGACAAATCTCAGGCCGCCATGCCGAAGCCTCTGATCATTCCTGCCCCTCAGCCTGAGAAGCCTGCTGAAGAGCCTGCAACAGCTGCACCTGTCGCCGTTTCAGCCGCAGATCGACTCCGAGCCAAAATGGCTGGCGCCGCTGCACCTCCTGCGGAAGAAGTCAAGCCAGCTGCTAAGCCTGCCGCTCCTGCCAAAAAAATCAAGAAGGCGGAAGCTCGGCCCACACTTGCCTGGCTTGGGAATGAGAAGCTGAAATCTCTGAGCGATCGGCTCAATGAGAAATTTGGAACCGGCACAAGTGAAATCATCGACGCTGGGCTATTGCTCCCAGCCGATAAGCTCAGAGCCGTTTCAGAATTCTTAAAAACGGATCATGGGACACGTTACAACTATCTTGCCAGTCTTCAAAGCGTTCACTACGAAGATTGTATCGAAGTCAACTACCACCTCGATTCCACAGTTCACCCCGGCACAGTGATCTTACTGCGTGTTCGGGTGGCAGAGTCTGAAGGTCAAGGCGAATTGCCGAGCGTTTCCGATATCTGGCCAGGGGCCGATTTTCAGGAACGTGAAGTTTACGACATGATGGGCGTGAAATTTACGAACCATCCGAACCTGACACGGATCCTGATGTGGGAAGGTTATGGCTATTATCCTCTGCGTAAAGACTTTCTTGAGCCTTATTATGAAGGCCCAACCAAGGTTTTTGACAGTCGCGTAGAGAAGGGTCATGGCTACCATTATCGTGCTGAGGAGATCAATCCTTATGGCACGAATATGAAAATCCCCAAGGATTTCACGGGCTGGGACAACCTCTCCGCACTCGACGACATCAAGGGCAAGAATCTGATGCCCGGCGGAGTTCAGATCAGCGAACTCGACACCGACCAGTTCGTGGTCAGCATGGGACCTCAGCACCCATCGACTCACGGAGTGTTTCGGATGAACATTCGGCTCGATGGTGAAACCGTCGTCGGCCTCAAGCCGGTCATGGGATACATGCACCGGAACCATGAAAAGATTGGTGAGCGTAACACGTATCTGATGAACTTCCCGTTCACAGACCGCCTCGACTACATCACCAGTATGGGCAATAATTTCGGTTATGCCCTTGCAGTCGAACAGCTTATGGGCGACGACGTCAAAGTTCCCGAACGTGCGGATTACATTCGCGTGATCATGGCGGAACTGACTCGGGTCGCCAGCCATATGTGGGGCATCGGCTTCTTCCTGAACGACATCGGCGCATTCTTCACACCAGCCCTTTACGCCATCGAAGAACGGGAACTGATTCTCGACCTCTTCGAGTGGGCGAGCGGCAGCCGGATGATGTGTAACTACTTCCGGTTCGGTGGAGTGGCGTTCGACCTGCCCAAGGGCTGGAAGGAACGTTGCGAACGGTTCGTTTATGACCGTCTGGACGGAAAGATCGACGAACTCGACCGATTCCTTTCTGCGAACGAAATTCTG